>NZ_JAVRBR020000081.1:0-22426 GCF_034531165.2 Dendronalium sp. ChiSLP03b
GAAAGCCTTTCGAGGCTTTAATTTCTAAGTTTTGGCTATAAATTTTAGTTACTGTTAGAAAATAAAGGCTCAAAGCTTGACTCAATCAAAGTTTCAGAATCTTGCTTCGATTATTGTTTTCCGAGAGTGACAAAAGAAAGATCATTCACTAGCAATATTTTCTAACTCCCTAGGTGCAATTACTGCAATTCCTGCGCTTACAAATCCAGACGCATCACGAGTTACGATCGCATCGACCCCATATGCTATTCCACAAGCACACTGCACCGCATCCTCAAAATCTTGAAAATTCAGTGCGATCGCCTGTTCCAAAATTGCTCTATCAACCGCACAAATATGCAAATCTGTCAGAATTTGTGCAATTGCATCTTAAGCAGCGATCGCACCTGCTGCTTTTCGGACAATATAATAAATGTTAGTAATCGTTGTTGCTGCAATAAACCCTTCGACTTCACCAGCATCAATTTTCTCAAACAGTTTTGCTGCATCTTCCACGAAAGGCTCTCGCTCTTGTAAAAAATCAAGAACAATATTTGTATCAATTAAAATTCTCATTACTGATATTTTGCAGTGAGATAGTTAATATAATCTGCTTCAACATCTTCACTCGCCGTTTCTGTACTTTTTGCAATCCCTCGCAATCGGGATAAGTTACCCTTTTTCAATCCAGAAGTAGTTTCTCGCTGTAGTGACTCCAAAAGGGTTTGCACTAATTGCCAGCGATCGCTAATTGGTAACTGCAATGCTTGCTTTTGCAATTCTTGCAATGTCATTAGAATTCTCCTATCTAAGGCTATCTCACCTTTAATTGTAAATTGGCATTTTTGGGACGGTAAATACAACAATGTTTGCTTAAGAGGTTGTCATAATTTAAATACGATCGCTCTCTACCCTCCCACTATGCAATTTGCAGATTTTTGGTATATTGTCGCACTCAGCGAACAATTGCGACCTAACACTGTACTAGCACGAACCGTTTTAGGAGAGTGGCTAGCGATATTTCGTAGCGAGGATGGACAAGCTGTGGCGTTGCGCGATCGCTGTTTGCATCGCAGTAGCCGTCTGTCAGCAGGTAAAGTTTGTGACGGCGCTTTGCAATGTCCCTATCATGGTTGGGTATACGATCGCAATGGTAATGTTATTGCTGTTCCTGCTGAAGGAAATGATTTCAAACCTTCCCAGCAACGTCAAGTGAAGCGTTACGCCACTAAAGAACAGGATGGTTATATATATGTGCAGTTAGCTGATACCCCAAGCGTTGAGTTTGAACCCTTTTCTATGCCTTACTATGGAGAACCAGGGTGGGAGACAGTGCGGGTGATTAACCGTTTTGCCAACAACGTTACTAATTGTGCAGAGAACTTTATTGATATTCCCCACACAGCTTTTGTGCATCCTGGTGTATTCCGTAACTCCCGCCAACAAAAGTTAGAGATGACTGTAGAACGCTGGAATGGTTCGGTTTTGGTGGAGTATCGCAACGAAACCCGTAATCTGGGATGGTACAGCCATTTTCTGAATCGGGAGGGTGCTGAAATTAAACATAGCGATCGCTTTTATATGCCAAATATTACCTCAGTAGAATATCAAATGGGACGCAATCGCCATTTGTTTATTACTAGTCAATCTATCCCAGAAACCGATAATTCAACTCTGGTTTACACTGATGTCACCTACAACTATGGCATCTGGAACAAGCTAGCACGTCCGTTTGTGCGGTGGACAGCTCAATACATTATCCGACAAGACGTGGAAATTTTGGGTATTCAGGGAGAGGCGATCGCTAAATATGGCACACAATTTTCTAATACTCCTGCTGACACAATTCATGTGTTTGTAGAGTCAATTCGAGCAGCGATTTCTCGTGGAGAAGACCCGCGATTATTGCCAAATCAATCGGTTAAAGTGACATTTTGGGTCTAATAATAATTAGTAATTCATAATTCGTAATTTTGGAACTTGGTATAATAAGTGGATATACAAAATTTTGCACCAGTGATAATTTTTATAACTTTTATTGGATTAGTTGGATGGACTATTACTAATCAGTTTGGTCGAACTCAACTTCTAGTTAAAAGTCGTGAAGATTGGCTAATAGATGGTATAGGATTAATGATTCAAGGAATTTTGATTCCCTTACTACAAGCTACCTTAGTTTATTGGCTTTACCAACATTTATTACCTAATCATCAGGGATGTTTAAAATTATCACCAGTTCTATCTTTTCTTCTGAGTTTTGTTTTAGTTGATTATTTGTATTACTGGAATCATCGTTTATTGCATAATAAATTGTTTTGGCAAGTCCATCAAGTGCATCATACTGTCACTCAGATGGATGTATTAGGAACCTCTCGTAATACTCTTTGGACAAGTTTACTTATTGTTTATTTGTGGATACACACGTTATTTTTATATCTATTAGCCGCTCCAACAGGTTATTTACTTGGAGTTAGTCTAACTGCTGCTCTAGATTTATGGCGACATAGCCGCTTGATGATTTTTGTAAATAGCTGGTTCTATCAATTTTTGTCTCCTTGGTTAATCCTACCGCAGGATCATGCCTGGCATCATTGTAGTGAAATTTATCATTGCAACTATGGTGCTAATCTGAAAATTTGGGACAAGTTACATGGCACTTATTATGAAAGCAAAGAATTGCCATTTGCAATTGGAATTCCTACCTCGTTAACCTTCATCAAAAAACTCTTGTTTCCGTTTTCATGACAGTTTTAAGTAAGATTCTGTTATTTTTTCCAACTCTTGTGTTATTGCTGACTGGGGCTGCAATAGTTTACCTTGCCCATTCACCCAGTATTTTCAGTATTCTAGCTGTATTGCTTTCTATTTACGGGTTACCAGTATTAGTTTATCGCTGGCATCAATGGGTTTATCCCGTGCGGGAGGGCATTAGTTATCTACAAGGGAAAGAATATAGTCCCTGGTGGGGTAGTCATCAAATCCAGACAATATATATTGCAATTCCGGCTTTGGAGGCAGTGCTGCGGCTGATTCCAGGGGTATTTTCTATATGGTTGCGATTGTGGGGTGCGAAAGTGGGGCGAAATGTTTACTGGACACCAGGATTAGAGATTGCCGATCGCGGTTTAATAGAAATTGGCGATCGCGTAGTTATCGGGCATCGCGTCGGGATATATTCCCACGTCATCAAACCGCGCAAGCAAGACTTAATGTTGTATGTTAAAAAAGTCAAGATTGGCAATGATGTTTTTGTAGGAGCTGGATCGCATCTTGGCCCTGGTGTAGTCATTGCTGATGGTACATTTGTTCCCGCTGCTACAAACCTTTATCCTAATCAGCAGGCGTAATACTAATTCGTAATTCGTAATTCGTAATTCATAATTCGTAATTAAGAAAGTCCCATTTAGTCTAGTTCGCGGTGCGAAACCCGAAAGCCTTACAGTGATTGAGATAGGAAAAAATGTACTCAATCGCAAGGCAGATTTTAGGTGTTACGGAAAAAATATCGCATTGACCGAGAGTTCAACATTATTAGGACTTACGCATTGACAGAAAATTGATACTATGCGGCCAAGCCCAACTTCTGTGTTAGATGTTCTAAAATAAAGCCACGAGCCACTTGAAGAGATAAATTCCTTTGGATTTCATACCAATTTTCAATTAACTCTTCGGAGCGCATTAATTCTAGTTGTGTAAAAGCTCGAATTGCACTAAAAAAATGAGTTTTAATTGCCTCAGTTGTTCTTACCCTTACGGGTTCGCCAGTTGCTTCAAGTCGGGGAACCCGCCCAACGCACTGGCTCACCATAAACTTCGCAATACCACATACTTGTTTAATAGCTCTGTGGTAACACTCAATACCCCAATGTATTGAATGAAGTTCCCTAAATTCTGTTCTAGTAATTGAGTCAAGTGCATCTTTTTCAGGGATATACATAATGTAATATCGTTTTGTTTCGTTTTTGAAACTTCTAAGAAAGACCTTCACCTGACCAAAATTTTTGAGATACACTGTTAAACCAGATTCGGGGATTTCTAAATTTTGAACCTGGGTAAAAGTTTTACCGTCAACCGAACATGAACGATTTTTAGCTATACCAGTTAAAAAACCTAATTGCTTGTTTTTCAGTAATTTCAGGTTTTCTTGACTAGAATACCAACTGTCTGTCGTCACGCTTTTAGGCTTTAAACCCCAATCCAAAACCTCAATTATCATTTCTCGTAAATAATCATTTTTCGTCTTCCCTTCCTGCTTGTTATAAATCCGATAATTTACTGGCACAGACTTAAAAGATACATCCGTGTAATACAAGGTAATTAATTGAATTCCTTTAACGGCACGATGGTGTCTACCTGAGTAATAGTAACCAATTAATTCCGTTATTTTTGGGTCGCTATGAGGCTTATCAATTACTGTATCGTCACCACTTAAAGTACCTCCAATTAAGTTGATGTTTGGCTTAATTTCTTCAAATAAGTCCTTGGGTTCGTACTGCTCACGTAGCAAAAATCTATTGACGCTATCATGAGACAAATTTTCCATTATCTGCCCCAAACGTTTACAACCTGAATACTTCGATTCTGCCAGTAGAAACAGAGTATAAGTGTTCAAGTCACATTTAGCGGTTGATGGTTTAGTAATTGCTCTGATTGTCCGAACCCTAAACACAGCCAAGTAAATTATCTGTTTTTCACGCCTCTAGTAACTAGCGTTCGTCGCTCGCGTAGCGTCTCGCAGAGAAGACGTTGGCGCAGCCATCGCTATTTTTTTCTACATTCTCCTTATACACTTTCTGTCTTCCTTGTCAATGCGTAAGTTCTAATTATCTTGCAGCTGAGTGGAGAAATGGATGAGCAAATGACTGTGATTGACCATCTGCTCTGTGATGACAAGCTGCTTGAGTTAATGTCAGCAGACTTTTCAAAACGTTATCCCCTCTCCAGCTTGACGGGAAGAAAATCAACACCAGTAGAAGTAATATTTAGGATGTTAGCTCTAAAACATTTACGCGGACTTAGTTACGAAAATACAATAAAAAATGTCAAAGAAAGTTTGATTTTAAGGCAGTTTTGTCGAGTATATTTTAATCCTCTGCCAAATAAAAGCACACTCATTCGTTGGGCAAATACTTTGAGTGAACAAACTTTGGAGAAGATGAATCAAAGATTGACTCAAATTGCTACCCATTTACAAATAACTAAGGGAACAAAGATCAGGACAGATGGTACGGTAGTGGCAACTAATATTCATTTTCCTTCAGATAACAGTTTGTTAGGGGACGGAGTTAAGGTGATTAGTCGCCTTTTATCTCAAGCCAAGTCAATTATATTAGCGACTACAAAAACTATTAACTTGCAGATTTTTCGTAATCGTTATCGGACAGCGAGAAGAATCTCCAGACAAATTGATAGTTTATCAAAGACAAGAAATGAATCTGGTCAGCAAAAAAGAAAACAAGCATACATAAAATTGATTGAAATCACAAAAGCTGCAATGAAACAAGCTCAAAAAGTGAAAATACTTCTTGAGAAATTGGATTCTGCTAAGTCCCAGAGAATACTACAAAAATGTGAAATTTTTCTTCCACGTATAGAACAAGTAGTTGAGCAAGCATTCCGCAGAGTCTTAAATCATGAAAAAGTGAGTGCAGCGGAAAAAATTGTCAGTATCTTTGAAGTGCATACAGATATTATATGTAGGGGCAAACCTAACCTAGATGTAGAGTTTGGGCGGAAGGTCTGGTTAGATGAAGTTGATGGTGGAATTGTGAGTAATTATCGAGTATTAAAGGGAAACCCTCATGATACTCAACAATTAGTTTCCAGTTTAGACCAACATCTAGAAAATTTTGGCTATCCCCCGAAACTAGTTTCTAGTGATAGGGGTGTTTACTCTCAAAGTCATGAAAACTATGCCCAAACATTAGGAATAAAAGAAGTAATATTACCTCAAGGAGGTTATAGAAGTAAGCAGAGAATTCAGCATGAAAGAAAGAGAAATTTTATTAAAGGTCGTTATTGGCATAACGGCGTAGAAGGACGTATTAGTTTTCTGAAAAGATGTTTTGGTTTCCAACGTTGTTTGTATAGAGGAGATATCGGATTTCAACGTTGGGTGGGCTGGGGAATAATCGCTCATAATTTAACTATTATTAGTCGATGTTTAATTTCATAAACTAAATTTATTAACTAACTTAATATTTTTATTTTCGGAAAAACCCGCTTTGTCAACATTATTTGATTCTGCCAAAGATTGGAATTTGACCAAATTTTAGTTTACTGCTCTTATCGCTCTCCGTGTTATTTTTTCTGTCCAAGCTTTAATAATAGTTTTGTTTTATTCTGTCTCAAGTTTCGCACCGCGAACTAGTCTAAATTCCTGGGTTTGGATCTGTATCATTATTTTTGGGAAATGGTATAAGAAGCTGAATATTCATTTGTGAATGCGATCGCCTTTCCCAAGCATCACCACGATATCTCTCAATTCTGGCGATGAGCGATCGCATATTACAATAACGTCAGAAGCTTTTGGGAATTAGGATGCAGCATTTTCCTATTAGTGAAATTCAAAATACCCGTAGTGAAGTTTTAAGCCAAGCTGCTGTTGAGCCTGTTTTACTCACAACAGAATCACAACCGAGTTACGTAATTATGTCGGTCGAAAACTATGAACAACTCATTAACCGACTGGCTCAGTTAGAGGATTTAGTGTTCGGTCAGCAAGCCCAAACTGCCCTCTTAACCTCGCAAATGGTTGGTGCGGAAACTTTTACGGCAGAACTCAAGCGTTTGGCTGCGCTGGATGCTGAACATCAAAACTAAGTTTCATCCACTACATGCAAAATTTGGTTATACAACGCTGGAGATACTCTGAATTCTGATGTAGCAATTAAGGCATCCATCAAAGGCTTGACCGCAGCAATCAAATTCTTACGCTTTGCCTCAACTAAAATACCTAGCAACCCAATAATTTTGATTCCTAAACGGTCAGCTTCTACTCTGCCACGGCGCTCATCAATCAAAAGCAAATCTGCACCAAGTTCTAAAGCAAGTGCGATCGCCTCAGACTCTCCAGAATCTAACCTTACCTCATTTTGAAGACGTTCAACAACCTCACGATTAATGACTTGTCTCACCTCTAACCATAAAGCAGACTGGACTTCAAGAGTTCCTGGAACAGGCGGACTGATGTCTGCAAGTTCACAATAGACTGCTTCAGGAATTTTTACTTGATTGTAGAGTTGGGGCAAAAGTTGTAATTGATCGATAGCTGCCAAATTCGTGATTGCTGATGTATCACTAATAACAATCACAATCGCCCTAGCTCGTGTAAGTTCTTCAAATCCAATTCAAAATCCTCAACATCATAGGAGTAAAGCGGAATGTTGCGCTGTTTAAGGAGTTGGCGGAAAGCATTAAGAGGAATATCTGCCAATCTGCTTGCATAGCCCAAGGTTAAACGATCTGTTTGGAACAGATACAACGCGATTTCCTGGCGAAACTCGCTTGGTGAAAGCTGAGATGCTTGCAGGATTTCATCTGGGATGACAACGCTCATAAAAAGGCTACCTTAACTTTTGTCACAGTTTACTGTTGAACTATAGAGTTGGTTCTGTAATGTTTATACTGCTCTCTAGCAATGTAGTTGCTTAATAAGTTTAGCTGCTAAATCTTCTGTTGAGGTAAGATTGGAGATTGCCGATCGCGGTTTAATAGAAATTGGCGATCGCGTCGTTGTTGGACATCGCGTAGGCATCTATTCCCAGGTCATAAAACCCCGCAAGCAAGATTTGATGTTGTATGTTAAAAAAGTCAAGATTGGTAATAATGTCTTTGTCGGAGCTGGATCGCATCTGGGGCCTGGTGTAGTCATTGACAACAACACATTTGTTGCAGCTGTCACAAACCTTTATCCTGATCGGCAGGTGTAAGAATTGGTAATTTGTAATTCGTGGGCGATTTGTCCTCTTGGATGCCACTTGCTTCAAATCGGCAGAACCGCCCAAAACAGCCAAAACAGCCACACAATGTAATGAATTATGACAATCGCCCAAAATACAGACTGATAAGACTTTTTCTGACTTTTGTGATGTAGTATTCGCTGGGCTATAAACCCACCCAACCATCCACCTGCAAGTTCACACAGATGCAGTGTGTGTTCAGGGGTTCGCCATTCCTTTCGTTTGGCACGAGATTTATCATCAGCGTATAGCGCATAGGTCACTAAACTGATTGTAGGATAGAGAATCAGTGGAAGAGGATTGCGCGTCGTCCAAGTAAAATGAACGGCTCCGAACAAAGGCAGAATCGACAGCAGTAGTACTTCAACTATTGGAAAATTTAAGGTGGGCGCAACACTAGATTTAGCATTGCTACTCAAAGACACTGAGGAAGAAATTGATTTGTTTCTCGTCCCCTGAATAAAGGCGTTGCAAGCACGAACTTTACCATTTGAATCAACTACGGAGTAGTAGTAAATCGTGTCATTTTCCTGGGGGCGACGAACCGCATCTTTAAGTTCAGAAATGTGTAAAAAAACTTCTTGGCTACCATCAACAGGCTGAATAAAACCAAATCCACGGTCATCTTTCTATTTTACAAGTTTTCCACTGCGTAGACTGGGTTTCATAAAAAAGCTCAATTACACAAACTTTGCAATTTTAACAAACCAACTTTAAGTACAGCTATGGGCAAAATACACAGTAGCTCAACGTCCCATTAGAATATTCATAATGGATGATTAAAATATTTGCTTAAAATATTTTAATGTGTATGGTTTAATTTATTCAAGTTTAAACAAGCGAAAAAATATAAATATTAACTAAATAGTTTTGAAAAAAGATTGAATTCTGTTTACGATCCAATAATTATTAAGGTGTAAATCAACCTTATCAGAACTTGACTTTAAAATCTAGGTTACTTAAATCTCGCACCTAAACTTAAGCTGATTATGCGTCCGATTATTCAACTGTTTGAGCAACTCCTTGCACCAACTGCCCGCCGATTTCATCAAGCATTGGATGACCCTAAGTCAACGCAGACATCTGTGCAGAGGGAGATTTGCGATCGCCTGATTGCGAGTGAATATGGCAAAGCCTTGAAAATTCGTTCTGTAGCAGATTGGCAGCGCGTCCCGATTGTCGATTACGACGCACTCGCACCCTGGATTGGTAATCCCCAACATCACAAACATCGGCAAATTCCTCTCACTCCCGAACCCATTTTGTTCTATGAAAGAACTTCTGGCAGTAGTGGGGCGGTGAAATGGATTCCCTACACTCAGTCTTTGCGGCGATCGTTCAATCAAATGTTTTGCGTATGGGCACACGATTTGATTGCACATGGCCCTAAATTCTCCACTGGCAAGCTTTATGCCTGTATCTCGCCGCAATTAAATGCAAGCGATTCTCAATCTTTACAAGATGATTTAGATTATCTAGATGGTTGGCTGCGTTGGTTCCTGCGACCTTGGTTAGTGATGCCAGAGGGGCTTAATCGCCTGCATGACGCACACCTGTTTAAACATCAGCTTGCTTTGGCATTATTGCAAGCTGAAAAATTGGAAATTATTTCTATTTGGAGTCCGAGTTTCCTGCAAGTACACTTAAAATACATTCAAGAAAATCAGGAGTTATTGCGAGCAGAATTACAAGGGCGAATGTCGCGCGATCGCCTGCAACTCCTCAGCGAAGATAATATTCCTTGGACGCAACTCTGGTCAAACTTGAAGCTGATTTCTTGCTGGGATAGTGCCAATGCAGCAGACCAAGCCAAGGGATTGCGATCGCAGTTTCCAGGTGTGTTAATTCAGGGCAAAGGACTACTCGCAACCGAAGCCCCGATGACGATTCCGTTGATTGCAGCACAAGGGTATGTTCCGGTTCTCGATGAAGTATTTTTCGAGTTCGAGGATGATACTGGTTCGCTGCACGATTTACACGAACTCAGTATTGGACAAGAATATACAATTATTTTGTCACAGAAAGGGGGCTTGTATCGTTATCAAATTGGCGATCGCATCCGGGTAACTCATTTTTATCGCAATACTCCCTGTCTAGAATTTCGGGGACGACATCAAGTTATCAGCGATTTGGTTGGCGAAAAGTTGCACGAAACTTTTGTGCATAATGCTTTGAATAGCATCAACTTGCAAGGAACTCATTTTAAGAGTTTAGTTCCCGTTGCCAATCCACCGCACTATATTCTGTTACTCGATTCGGCAATAGAAACCCCAGAAATTATTGCTCAACAACTGGATAAGGCTTTATCACAGTCACATCACTACTATCGTGCGCGATCGCTCGGCCAACTTGCACCACCACAGGTTTTAATCTCCAATCAAATTCCTGAAATATTAGCCTTACATCGCGTCTGTACTGGAAGCATCTGGGGAGGCATTAAGCATCAGATTCTAGCAACATCGCCTATTAACACTGAGCTTTTACAAAAATTTAAATCAGTGGATTCTTAGCTCAACTTTATCCAAAATTAAGAACTTGGTTCTCTTTATATGACAAAAATCTTAGCTTTTTGGCAAAAACTTTTTTATCTGACTGACTTTTGGTAAAATCGAAAAAGTCAAACAACAGTATCACAAAGGTTTCAACCTTAGCGTAGACACTTTTTAGCGGCTTGCCGCAGGCATCGCATTCATAGAAAATGGATAAAGTCGAGCTAAATGAAAAGCACCATTATCTAGCTGAAGAATATGTAGTCGCAAACTATTCTAAAAAAATACTGAAACAGGCTGTATTGAGATGCGCTTACCCTGATTTTTTATCTATTCAGTATGGGTTGGGGCAATAAATTTGCAGTCCGTTGTCACTTCTAGATGTAAAGCATTGACCATGATTAACGGTAGTATCAATAGCAGTTTTATCTTGATTCTGATTTGTGATAATAACTAAAATATCAAATAATAAAAGTATCGATATAGCAAAATTTACCATATACAAGCTTTTTATTAGCTTACTTCTACGAGTATTTTTTTTGTTTGAATTTGGTAGTGATGATTGAATGCAAACTGTTTTGGGCGACCAAAAATGGTCATTAAAGTCGTAGTAACTCATTTATATTTATCTCCTAGCAGCAAATATTAAACAGTACTTCTTCTCTCACTCAATAAATTTCCAAAAATAGGGAGGGGAAGAATATGTTGATTTTTAGCTATGAGTTACTCAGTTATTTTTACCATAATAAGTAAGAAATTAATTGTGATTGTTTCTTTCCCTTAAATACAAAATGTATACTATATAACTTTTTTAGTTCATTTTGTTAATCCCTGAAGTTATTAAAACATCTTTTTATGAAAAAATATTCTGACAAAAGTCATAAAGCAACCTATGACTTTAGTCACGATTCGAGCATAAAAACCAGTATAGTAGTTCTATTTAATTTGTCAGAATTGAAAGCACAGATACCCGACTTTTTAGACAAATCGGGTATCTTGTTTCTTGGGATTATGGGGAAAAGCCAGACGCAGTTAACAGTCAACTGCTTCAAGCTAAATAATTTATTACTTAGAGTTTCTTAAAAGGTATTATTTTAGACTAGCACCAGTTTCGGCAACACATCTGTCAGGTTAGCTGAGGTTGCGGGTGCTGTACTTAGAGCAACATCGCCCCAGCGCATTACAGTTGCAGCAGCATTAGATACAGAACCAACAGTGTAAACGAGAACTAAGTCGTTTTCATGAATCTTGCCTAATTGTGCGCCGTGGTAAAGATTGGCGATGGGTAGCATTGGCCCAATATTTGCATAGTGGGGGTAAAGGTTAATCGTCCGCTCTGGTTCGATGCCTAACGCCTGCGTGCAGAGATGCGAATACCAGGCAGTGGGTGTATTAAAAGCAAAAAATTGAATTTGCTCTAGGGTAACACCAGCAGCAGCAACAGCACCCAAGCAGCACTCGCGTAGGTAATCCACAGCAGTCTCACTCAGTACTCTGTTAGTATTTTTTGCTGCTCTAATTAACATCCTTGGCTTGCCCTCAGCATCCATAGTTAATTCATTATAGAAGGTGCCACAAGTTGCAGATGTATTCACAATTTTGCTGCCAAGAATTCCCTGGCTTGGTTTTAGCGGCGCAACCACAAAAGCTCCAGCACCGTCACCGAAAAACCACGAGAGGGTATCGTTTTCATCGGTAAAGCGAGAGTAAGTGCAAGAAACCACAACCAGCACATTGCGATACTCTCCAGTTCGCACCAGTGCAGTGGCGTTTTGCAGAGCAACCATAGCATTAGAACAGGTTGAATCCAAATTCCAAGCAGCACCGCGCAGACCGAGTTGACCAGCAAGAAAGGCGGCATTGCCAGGTAGAATATTTTCCGGCCAGAGTGAAGCAACAATCATCAAATCGACTTCTTCCGGAGACAGCTTTGCCGCTGCGATCGCATTCTTGGCTGCTTGATACTCTAGTGTTAGCGATGACTCATCCGAACCGAGAACTCGGCGCTCAATAGTACCACGGAATGGGTCTTTGAGATACGGTGTCATTACCTGTTCAAACTGATTGCTGGGGGTAGAATCAGCAGGCGAAAACACCTTTGATAGACTTTTTTCCTCTGCCATTGCAACTAAATCAGGGTAATTTTTGCGCCAATAATCATTAGTGCGAATGACACTAGGAAAATTAATTGCAATTGAGCAAATACCTACGGGTGGATAGATCATGGGAAATTTCCTTTGGTTGTGGGCAATGAGGGGACGCGGGGACACGGAGAATAACTAATGACAACAGACGCAATTAATCTGATAACAACTGTACAGACGCGATTAATGAGCCAGCGCGTTGCGGTGAATCAGTGCTGCGGGAGGGTTTCCCTCCGCAGGCAACTGTGTTAGCGTAGCGTTAGCGAGCCTGCGAGCGTCACCCGAAGGGGGTTCCCCCCGTTGTAGCGACTGGCGTCGCGTCTCTACTACTGACTACTGACTAAACTGTTAATTCGAGTGCCAATTGGTGCTGGTCGTGTCGGGTCGATCGCTACGTCAACAACAAAGGGTACAGTAGAGGCTAGAGCTGTTTCTAAGGCTGCTTCGACATCAAACTCGCTGTCTACACGAATGCCATCAGCTCCCATACCACGGGCAATCATCACGAAATCTGCGGTGGACATCTCTGCATCCACACCGTGGAATCCCTCCATGTTCATGCCTTGGTCGCACATGTTGTAACGTGCATCGTTAAGTACAATCCAGACGGCAGGAATTTTGTGTTTGACGGCGGTAGTGATTTCGCTGTTCATGAGCATAGCACCATCACCAAGAATGGCGATCGCCTTACGATTTCGCGCCAGTGCAGCACCTAAAATACCCGTGCCAGCGTGCCCCATCGAGCCAAACCCAGTACTTACCCGGTAACGACCTGGTGTAGTAAATCTGAGCGTGTGGGTTCCCCAAGCAAAGGAGTTACCTGCCTCGGTCATTACTACTGCATCGCTTTTTTCAACAATTACCCTTTGAATTGCATCCATCAATAATTCAGGGCGTACTAGACCTTCTCCATAGGGCTTGATTAATTGGCGATCGCCACGAGGTAAAGGTAATATTGGTGACAAACTATAAGTTTGTGGAAAATACTTAAGCAATGCTTTAACGTAAGCTCCAATATCGGAGTGGACGGCAAATGTCTCCGCTGCTGGATAAGCAGTTCCTGGCACTTCCGGGTCAATATCTACGTGTATAAACCCGCGTGAAGGAACCATAATCGGGCTCCAAAACGAGGTAAATTCACCTAGCCGAGTTCCCAAAACCAGTACGCGTAAAGGACGATGCTCTTGCATATACTTCACAACAGAGCTATGTCCTCCGAAGCCTGTAACACCCACAAACTGAGGATGATCTTCAGGAAATATCCCCTTACCACGAGAGGATGACATCACCGCAGCTTTGGTTCTCTCAGCAAGTTGGCGGATTTCCGCGGCTGCACCTCTAGCACCGAAACCAACCCAAATGGCAAATGGCCCCTCACACAGCAGTTGTAAAGACTTGCAGATAGCATCTTCCCCAGCAGTTACCGAAGATTGAGAGAAATTCACGCGAGGTAATGGTGTCATCAGCGAACTTGTCTGAATTGCTCTAGGGATACTGATATGAGCTACAAAGCCCCCTGGTTTTCCCATACCTGCCAAGAGCTTACGAGCAATTTTTGGCAGTTCCGAGCTACATTCAACAGTGGTGGCGTAATGAAATAATGTTCCTGAAGTAAAAATGCCTGTATTAGACATGGTGTACAGACTGGTTTCTTGAAAAGCCCAGCGTCCGCGTTGTGTTGCAGAGGTGCAAGGCGAGAGGAAAATGATTTTTGCTCCTTCCCAACGAGCAGCAAACAATCCTGTCAGAGCATTTGTAATACCTGGGCCAGTTGTGCTGAATACTACAACTGGGTGTCCGCTAGCAAAGTAAGACTCAATAGCTGCAAATGCGGCTCCGGCTTCATGACGAAATTGCAGTACTTGGATTGAACTTTGCTCTAAGCTAGCAACAAGGGGTGTGATTCCGCCTCCGAACAGGCCAAAAGCATAGCGGACTCCTAAATCTTCCAGTGTCTTGACTAAAGCTGCTGCAACAGTTAAATCGCTTGTCTGGTCAAGTGAAAGTAGATTGGGTTGGATAGCAGTACTTTTTTGCAACTGCTCCAATGGATTTAAGGTTTTGGTAATACTTTTTAAATTCACGATCTTTAGGGATTGGGGGTAACAGAGCTGAGGGGAAAATACTACTGACAACTACTTCCTGTACAGACGCGATTAATCGCGTCTGTACTACTGACTACTGTTGATTCCTGACGTAAAACTCGCTTCAATACTTTACCAGTTGAGTTTTTAGGAATTGAATCTACAAACTTAATTACGCGGGGAATTTTGTAAGCTGCCATCTTTTGATAACAAAAGTCAATGATTTGTTGTTCTGTTATTGGATGACCAGTTTTAAGGACAATATTTGCTTTGACAATCTCGCCTTTGAGACGATCGTCAACTCCATATACAGCTACTTCAGCAACCGCCGGATGTTGATAAATAATATTTTCAACTTCTGTTGGGTAAACTTTAAATCCAGAGAAAATAATCATGTCTTTTAAGCGGTCAACGATGTAGAAAAAACCTTCTTCATCCATCCGACCAATATCACCAGTATGGAACCAACCATTTTTAATAACCTCTGCTGTTTCAAAAGGACGATTCCAATAACCAAGCATGACGTTTGGCCCTTTAATAACTATTTCACCTAACTCGCCTGCTTGTACTTCATAACCATTACCATCAACAATCTTTATTTCTACATTTGCAATGGAAGTACCAACGCTACCTAGTTTGTATTTCAAGTTGTGATTATAAGCAGCAAATGGCGATGTTTCTGTTAAACCATACCCTTCATGAATGACAATTCCATACTTTTGATACCAACGCTGTGCTACTTCAGAAGGCATGGGTGCTGCTGCTGAAAAGTAATAGCGAATATTTTTCAGGTTACAGTCAGATGTATCCATATTCAGCAGTTTAATGAATACTGTCGGTACTCCAAATAACATTGTCACTTGATGTACAGTGATGGTTTTTAAGACTTGTTCTAGGTCAAATCGGCGTTGTAATATCAGGGTTGCACAGGCAGATAGACTAGCGTTGAGAATTGCATTTTGACCAAAACAATGGAATAAAGGTAAGTAAAGTAGTAAGCGATCGCTCTTTTGAATACGATAACAACAGTTAGCACTATAGCTGTTGAAAAGAACATTGCCATGAGAAAGTGTAGCTCCTTTGGGAAAGCCTGTAGTGCCTGATGTGTAGAGGATACTTGCAGGAGCGTGGCGAGCCATTTCAACTGCGTGTGCTTCAGGAGAAGCTTTTGCCATTAGTTCTGTTAGACTAATACCTTTTTTAGCTGTGCCTTCTGTAATTAAAATGTGTTGTAAGGCGATTAAATCTGCCTCTTGCACGTACTCACTTTGAGACTCTGTTGTAATAATTGCTTTAGCAGCACAATCATTGAGAATATAGCTCACTTCATCACTTTTGAGCATGACGTTAACCGAGACAGCAATCGCACCAATTTTCAGAATGCCAAGATAAGAAAAGACAAATTCTGGAATGTTTGGCAAAAACAAAGCTACACGCTCTCCACGCCTAATTCCCAAACTGCGTAGACCGTTAGCAACACGATTTGCTCTTTCGTTCAGCTCTTTGTATGTGAAAGATTCTTCTTCAAAGATGAGCGCTGGTTTATTAGGAAAAAGATAACAACCAAGTTCTACATTTTGTGCAATATTCATTATTAAATCTCCTTTCTAGCCGAGATTGTCTGCATGAAATTACGAATTATATTGACTTCAAGCTTGACAAAATATCGTTAACTGCTTGCACAATTAGACCGCCAGCAGCGATATCAGCTGAAATCAAGGCGATATGCTCGTCCAAGGACTGTTCGTTATCGTTCCAAATGTATGGACGCAGAGATGTTGGCTGATGTCCAACTACTTGACGAACTGCCGCATACAACTCTAAAGTTCCGGTAGAAAGGCATGTACGTGCATCGTAGTGACCAGTCATTTTATATGTACGGAGGTCAGCGGCTTGGACTCCAAACATCAGCGCGATCGCCATATAATATTGAAATATGTCTACAGAACGACGTGTCAGATTTGCTGAAACATATCCTTGGCTGTTAATGTTTTGATTAAATTGTTCGGCATGGGTAGGAAAGCGATCGGCTAAAGAATTTCCATAGAAGGTTAACAGTGGCATTATCGAGTTTCCACTGATTTGCAAACCTTTGAGTCCCATATTGACTTTACGCTCTAGATTGCCAACTAAAGAAGGTGGCAGTCCGTTGCTAAACTCTGGTGAGACGAGGAGCGCGATCTGCACATCGATGTGTTTGGCCAATAGCCCTATATAGTAGCGCAAGCGATCCATTGTCACGCCTACATACTGTCCGAGAAAATTGCCACCATGATAACTAGCTTGTTTGTTGGCATCAATCAATGGATTATCGGTGACTGAGTTCATTTCTAGCTCGATTTGCTCGGCAATCTCCGATATTCCGTCAACAATTGGCCCCATATACTGTGGAAGGCAGCGCAGAGAATAACGATCCTGGATTAGTTCTTGACCGCGATATTCATGCTTGCCATCTGATTCTTCACGGACTAAGTATGAACCTTTAAGCAGGGAAAACATCTGGTCTGCTGCCCATAGTTGACCGGGATGGGGTTTGTGTTTATGGATAAACGGGTGGAACGATTGATTTGTCCCGTATAAACCTTGGATAGCTAAGGCATGTACGCCCATTGCGAGTGCAAGTAAGACTCTAGCATCATACACGCAATTACCTGCGATCGCTGTCATCACAGAAGTGCCGTTCATCATTGCCAAGCCTTCTTTCGGTTGCAGTTGCAACTGCGGCAAACCCAGCCGACACAGCGCTGTAGGAGCATCCATTTCTCTACCGTCGAAGTCAACTGTAAAGCTGGGATCTAAACCTATGAGCGCCCCAGTAATATAAGACAAAGGTACTAAATCGCCACTAGCACCAATAGAGCCAAACTCATAGACATGCGGTGTCACACCAGCATTTAAAAAAGTTTCAATTCGTTGAATCAATTCGAGTCGTATACCCGATGCACCATATAAGTGTGAATTGGCACGCAAAAGCATGGCGGCGCGGACATCTGCCAACGGCAATCTCGCACCCGCTCCAGATTTTAGAAACCAAATTAAGTTAGTTTGAAGTTCGGCTGCTTGTTCGCGGGAAATAACAACATGGGCCATGCCACCGAAGCCAGATGTGACTCCGTATATTGGTTGGCCTGTTTCAACTGCATGATTAATGTAGTCACATGATGCTTGCACGCCTCGTAGGACATCTGCATTATCAGTTAAACGCACCTGTGTGCCATGACGAGCTACATTCACTACGTCGTCTATAGTCAGATTGCGATCGCCTACAGTTACAATTGAATTTAAATTGTCTGAATTTGAATTGCCAGTAAAAGGCACTTGCCAAGAACGCGTGATGTTCTGTTGTAGAGATAGTGTATTCATACGCGGGTTACTTTAAACTCGTAAAAAAACCAATTACAAGGGAGACAAAATAAAAATTCTCCCTACACTTCACAACCAATCATCAAAAAAGAATCTGAATTACGAATTACGAATTACGAATTACGAATTAAGAGAACCCCATTCAAAAATCGCAGCACCCCAAGAAAGTCCAGCGCCAAAGCCAGCCAGAGCTACAATATCATGTGGTTTGATTTGTCCTTGGCGAACAGCTTCATCCAATGCAAGAGGAATTGAAGCAGCAGAAGTGTTTCCATAGTTTGCTACGTTGCTAATGATTTTTTCTTCGGGAAGATTTAAACGTTCGGCCACAGCATTTAAAATTCGCTGATTGGCTTGATGCATCAATAGCCAGTCTACTTGTTCAATATCTAATCCGGCTCGGTATAGTGCCTTTTCAATAACTTCAGGGACTTTTTGAACGGCAAAGCGATAAACTTCTTGTCCGTTCATTGCAATTGGTTGGTATGTACCTTGACCAACCCTGACACTATCAATTAGTAGTTTCTCTTGTTCTTGAAATCCCAATTTTAGATATTGATTTTGCGTACCATCAGTATGAAGTTGAAAACCCAAGAGACAATCGTATTCACTTGCTTGTAAAACTACTGCTCCTGCTCCATCGCCAAAGAGAACGCAAGTACGTCTATCAGACCAATCTACCCACCGAGAAAGCACGTCAGCACCGATGAGGAGAACATTTTGATAAGCACCAGCCCGCATAAATTGGGCAGCAGTTACCAAACCAAACACAAAACCAGAGCAAGCTGCTGTCAAATCAAAAGCTACAGCTTGGGTTGCTCCCAGTCGAGCTTGAATTTGGCTAGCATTACCAAACAAATCATCAGGGGTTGATGTCGCGAGGATAATCAAATCTAAGTCTTGTGGTGCTATACCTGCCATCGCTATAGCCTTTTGAGCAGCTTCGGTAGCCATAGCTGTGAGCGAATTCTGCGGTGGAAGAAGATGGCGGCGGCGAATTCCTGTGCGAGTCGTTATCCAATCATCAGAAGTAACTACCATTTGATTGAGTTGATGATTGTCCAAGCACGTATCTGGAACCGCAGAGCCAGTCCCCGTTAGAACAATGCCTTGTCTTACTAAGGATTTCATCTGCTTTATTTGCTAGTTATTCTTGTGAGAGAGATGAGGGGGATAGGGGAGAAAAATAATAACTTTTGACTTCTGACTTCTGACTCCTACCTTCTGCCTCCTGCCCTCTGCCCTCTGCCTTTATTAGTCTTCAAACTTTTTAAAAGCTAAAGAAGCGTTATGTCCTCCAAAGCCAAAAGAGTTAGAAAGAGCAACATCTACTCTTTGACTTCTACTTTGGTAAGGAACATAGTCTAAATCGCACTTTGGATCTGGCCGATCTAAATTGATTGTTGGTGGAATTAAATCAAGACCTACTGTTAAGACTGTGGCAATAGCTTCAACGCCTCCAGATGCACCTAAAAGATGGCCAATCATGGATTTGGTGGAACTAATAGGAATTTCGAGGGCACGGTTTCCTAAAGCTTGCTTAATAGCTAAGGTTTCTGTGGCATCGTTAGCTACAGTGCTAGTGCCATGAGCGTTAATGTAGCTGACTTCGTTGGGGAACAAGCCAGCATCTTTTAAGGCTAGTTCCATAGCTCTGGTGGCTCCCTCACCGCTGGGTGTGGGAGTGGTTATATGGTAAGCATCACAAGTCAGGCCATAGCCAACAATCTCTGCATAAATATGAGTAGCTCCCCGACGCAGAGCATGTTCTAAATCCTCTATGAGTAGAATCCCCGCTCCTTCTCCCATGACGAAGCCATTTCGCTCTGCATCAAAGGGACGAGAGGCTCGTGTGGGTTCGTCATTTCTAGTTGTTAGGGTTTTGGCAGAACTGAAGGCAGCTATACATAGAGGTGTAATCGCTGCTTCTGTACCACCACAAATCATTGCCTGAGCTTGGCCTGTTTGAATTAAGCGAAAAGCTTCTCCAATCGCATTAGAACCAGCAGCACAAGCGGTAACAGTGCAAAAGTTCGGCCCTTTAGCCCCTGTATAAATTGCTGTGAGTCCGGCTGCTATGTTAGAGATTGTCATCGGAATTGTAAAAGGACTACAGCGTTTAGGGCCTTGAGCCAGGAATATTTTTTGCTGTTCCTCGATAACTTGCAAACCGCCGATGCCATTGCCTATAATAATGCCAACTTGAGTAGCATTTGAGTCGTTGATTTTTAACCCAGCATTAGCGATCGCTTGTAGACTTGCACTAACTGCAAATTGAGAAAAACGCGATATATGCTTGACATCTTTGCGTTCTAAATAGTCGTAAGGGTCAAAGCCTCTAACTTCACCTGCGATTTTACAAGTATGCAAAGAAGCATCAAAGTGGGTAATTGCATCAATACCACTGCGTCCAGCAATCAACCCTTCCCAATACTCTTTCACCGAATTTCCTAGAGGGGTAATAGCTCCCATACCTGTAACTACAACCCTTCTTAAATTTTTATTTATCATGGTTAAAACTCAAAAAATAACTTTCTGACCTATGTAATTCACAACTTCTTGTACTGTTAAAAGTTGCTTTGCTTCCTTAGGAGGAATTTTTGTACCAAAAGCATCTTCTAATGCTTGAAACATTGCGATTAAATCTAAGTAATCTGCTCCTAAATCTAAAGTTAGATTAGCATCTGGGGTAACTTTTTGTTGTTCATTGGCTAGTTCTTCGGCGACAACAGCTTGAACTTTGCTAAATATTTCTTGTCTAGTCATAAATCACCTATTTGTATTTTTATAGATTGATAATTTTTCAGAAATTTTTCAGGGGTGATAATTATTAATTTAAGCTGATTTAAATACATTTACAAGGGAAAAACTTGTGATTTTCAGGATATTTATTTGCTATAAATAGTAGTAAGTTTTATATATTTAAGACTCAAAACTTATTACAAAAATACTTAAGATATCATGTTTTACGAGTTAAAATATTCCGCAAAATACTACCCTATTCTATGGGAACGCCTCTCTGTGGCAAGCTTTCACTTACAGAATGACATCCCCAATTTTTTGATTTTTTGCAAGAAGCATGGTATTGACAATAGCTATCTTACAGTTGTCAATAAGTTTCGCAGAGGAGTTCCAGATACAACCATTCTGCTTAACTTGTGATGTGCAGATAGAATTATTTCTTCTGTTTCTTCCCAACTAATACATTTGTCTGTAACAGATACGCCATACTTCAATTTTTTTAAATCTGTAGGTATCTTCTGATTTCCTTCATACAAGTTGGATTCAAGCATCATGCCAACAATTGATTTATTCCTATCTGCAATTTGCTGGAGAACGTTATTAAAGACAGTGGCCTGTAGCTTATGATCTTTATAAGAATTTCCATGACTACAGTCAATGATGATTCTTTGAGGTAGCTTAAGTCCCTCTAGCTTCTTCTCTACCCAAGCTACAGTAGGTGCATCAAAATTCGGTTTACCATCTCCCCCACGTAAAATAATATGACCGTAGTTATTTCCTTTTGCTTTAAATGTGCAAACTTGACCTCTTTGGTCAATTCCTAAAAAATGGTGGAGTTTATTAGCTGATTGAATGGCATCAAGAGCAACTTGGATATTACCGTCAGTACCATTTTTAAAACCTATTGGCATGGATAATCCACTGGCCATTTCCCGATGGGTTTGAGATTCAATAGTACGCGCTCCAATTGCAGACCAAGAAATTAAATCGGAGAAATATTGAGGTGTTACAGGATCTAAAGCTTCTGTAGCAACAGGTAATTTTAATTCAGCAATTTTGAGTAACAAATTGCGTGCCGTAAATAATCCTTTTTGAATGTTAAATGAGCCATCTAAGTCGGGGTCATTAATTAATCCTTTCCATCCAATTGTAGTTCTAGGTTTTTCAAAGTAAACTCTCATCACAATCAACAGTTTGTCTTTTACCTGTTCGGCAATAATTTTCAATTTTTCTGCATATTCTAAAGCAGCATCGAAATCATGGATAGAGCAAGGGCCAACAATAATAAATTTTCGGGAATCTTTGCCGTCAAGTATATTTTGTATAGCTTGTCTACCTTGCAATACAGTTTCTGTAGCAACTTTGGTTAAAGGCAATTGCTCTTTTATCTGCATTGGTGTCATTAAAATCATTGAAGATTCGATGTTAGTATTCAGCAATTTGTTAATTTCCATGATGTTTAAGCTGGTGATTAGTAATGTACCATTTTGAACTAATCTGTCATGTGCGTTAGCCAGAAGTATAACGCACCCTACTGGCATGGCAAGGCTAAAATGTTGCATTAAAAATCTCTGAAAAATTGAAGTTTAGACACATAATCGAATTTTTCTATTGCACTACTTTAGCCTTGACACGCCACTACAGAAAATTTTTTAATTGATAGT
>NZ_JAVRBR020000082.1:0-20524 GCF_034531165.2 Dendronalium sp. ChiSLP03b
GTGTATTTAACTTTTTGGTCAACTTGATGGCTGGTTTGGCTGCTTACACCTATCTGCCCAAAAAACCCTCAATTGACATTTACCCAAACGATTTGCCTGCACTGCCTCCTGCCGTTTTTTAGTCCCGTCGAACTCACGTTAATTTATATTTCTCTACAATGCCTAATCCGAAAGGAACTCCTGAAAACTTAGAACCAATTAAATCTAATAGAGAAGAGCAATTAACAACGACCCTTAGTTTTCGTGTCACCGAAAAGATGAAGGAAGAGGTGAAAGCACTAGACGACCCTCCTGAATTTTGCCGTCAAGCAATCCAGAAAGCACTAGATGAAAAAAAAGGAAAAGATCAGTAGGTTTT
Organism: Dendronalium sp. ChiSLP03b; assembly: GCF_034531165.2. NCBI lineage: Bacteria > Bacillati > Cyanobacteriota > Cyanophyceae > Nostocales > Nostocaceae > Dendronalium > Dendronalium sp. ChiSLP03b. The sequence continues at coordinate 359 of NZ_JAVRBR020000082.1, forward strand.
AAATATTAATTTGATAATGCGATCGCACGTAAATTTGAGAGTAGTAAAAAGGGGCGATCGCTTTTATATTTTGATACCGTCTAAAATATACAATTAAGCAAGTTTGACTGTTTTAACGGAAACAAGCAAGTAAAATGGCGAAGTATGCATTGCTGATTGGGGTTAGTGAATATCAATCTCAAGAGATAAATCCGTTACTTGGTGTTGTTAAAGATATCGAAGCAATGCAGCGTGTTTTACAGAACCCAGAGGTAGGCGGGTTTTATGAAGTCAAATTTTTGCTTAATCCTGATTCCACCACCATGCAGTCAGAAATTGAGCAGTTGTTCATTGAGAGATGTCAAAAAGATGACATAGTAATGCTCTATTTTTCTGGACATGGCTACAGACATGAAGACGGAAATCTATTTTTTGTTACCCACAACACCCAAATCAATCCCCAAGGTTTACCGAGAATTGCAACAGCAGTAGATGCCAAGTTTATCCATGAACGTTACATGAGCCGCAGTAAATCGAAGCGACAGGTGTTAATTCTTGACTGCTGCTTTAGCGGAGCATTTGCTGAAAGCATGAGTGCAAAAAAACTTGTTTCTTTGAGTATTAATGATGAAATTGCTCAACAATTAGGTGGTGAAGGCAGAGCTGTGTTAACCTCCTCAACAGCTACACAACAATCATTTGAAGATTCGGGAGGGGGAGTTTACACCCGCTATTTGATTGAAGGTATTGAAACGGGGGCTGCTGACACTGACAACAATGGTGTAATTACAGTAGATGAACTGCATAAATATGCCAAGCGCAAAGTGCAAGAAGCAAAACCAGCAATGAAACCGGAAATCTTTGCCGTTCGGGAAGGTTATACAATTCGTTTAGCAAAAGCACCAGTAGGCGATCCGCAGTTAAAGTATCGCAAGGAAGTAGAAGGATGTGTCAGGAAAAGGTAAGCTCATCTGTCTATTGTTCAAATCTTGGAAGGATGTTCACTCATCTTCACCCACATTTTACGCACACGAGTCAATTGTGGACGGTTCATTTTCAAAGCAGAAATCGTTGCTCTACCAACAGGTGTAATTCCTATAATTTCTGTAGCATCTTCATTCCAAGTAAAATGCTCAGACCACAATTGCTGATGTGGATGAAATAATTTGACTTCTTGTTGCGTTATTGGATCGAGCGCTGTTTGACGGGATGCTTTATAACGGTTACAAGATGGGCAAGCCAAGCAGAGATTTTCAAACAGAGTTTCTCCATTAGCTGAACGAGGAACGATATGCTCAAACTCAAAAGTACTACCAGTCAGGGATTCAGCAGTATAGCAGTAAGCACAACAATCTTTAAAATGATTACGAATGTCTCGTTGTAATTCAACAGGAATGTAAACACTCACGCTACTTTTGATGTTCCTTTGAGTGTATTTAAGGTGTACCTAGCTCTGGTTTTAAGAATATTTAGCTGGTCAACTTGTGCTATTAAACGGTCTAGAGTGGCAGTTTCATCATCTGATAATTGCCGTTCAGCATTCTGAGCTAGCAAATCATCTAATTGAGCCTGAGCTTTAGGAGACAACATAGTTTCTGCCAAAGCTGTCAGTTCATCTTGGCTTAAACCAGTTAATATCTCAGCATCTACTGATGTATTTGTTAGCTGATTGTATGTTTCTAAATCTAACAGTACACCAACTCGCTCGCCTTGATGGTTGGTAACGTACTGGACTGATTCAAGCATAATTTTACAGTTCGCAAACTACTTTTGTTAGTAAAAGTCTATCAAAATGACTGGCTGTGTTGGCAAAGAGTATCCTAGAAAGAAAATCCCAGTCAGCGTACATCATGACAACACACGATGAAACCATTGCCAAAATTCGCCTTCTTCCAGAATCTCTGGTTCAAGAGGTCAATGATTTTATAGACTTCCTTGTTTGGAAATCTAGCAGTAAAGATTCTTCATCATGGCTTCAGTCTCATGAATCTTTGGAACTGGTTGAGTCAGACTTTGCTGACTACTTGTCTAACTTAGAAGATTATGAGAATCGCTTGGCTCGTGGAGAAATTCAGTGGTAGAAATTACACGAGGAGATGTAGTTCTGTGCGAGCTAAATCCAGTTGTGAGTACAGAACAAGCAGGTATCAGACCTGTTGTCATTCTACAGATGGTCAAGCAATAGCCGCGCCAGTAGTGTATGTCCTGCATTGTGAATGCGGCGGCGGACTTATTAATGCATCGACTTGCATTATGAATGCGGAGGCGGCCTTGTTAATGCATTGACTTGCATTGTGAATACGAGGACGGCCTTGTTAATGCATCGACTTGCATTGTGAATGCGTAGGCGGCCTTGTTAATGCATTGACTTGCATTGCATAAATTATCTAAAAATTTCTTATTACTGTTAACATCTTTGTTACATTGGGTACATTTATTTTTACATAAGTCCTAGCAGTCCGCGAAGGCGGACTACCTTTCGGGAAACTGCTAGCCCGTCTACGTTTGTGTAGCCGCGACTTCTAGTCGTTAGGGCTGAGTAAGAATTCTGCTGCTATTTGCTGTAGTTGTTGGCGGTTGATTTTACCTTGGGAGTTGCGGGGTAAGCTTGGCAGAGGAATCCAGTGTTTGGGAATTTTGAATTTGCAGAGTTTGTCTTTGAGTATGGTTTGAATTTCAGTTGTTGGAGTATTTGAGTTTTTGGGAACATAAAGGGCTGTTAAAGCTTGTCCCCAATATTTATCTGGTACGCCAATCACACAAATATCAGCAATCATTTGAGTTTCTCGGATTGCTGATTCAATTTCTACTGGGTAAATATTTTCCCCGCCTGTGATAATTTTTTCACTCCTACGTCCGACAATATTTAAGTAACCTTGTTCGTCTAAAAAGCCTAAATCATCTACTTGAAAATAATCCTGATTTTCCCAAGTTTGAGGATAGTAGCCAAGAGCTAAAGATTTAGTTTCAATAGTAATATTACCTATTTGATTTGAATCCGAAACCTCTCCTTGTTGATTGCAAATCTTTATCTGGGCATGAGGAAGAATTTGACCGCTGTTAATTTTACCATTGAGAAAATCATCAGGTTTGAGGGTGGCAATTTGGGAAGCGGTTTCTGTCATCCCATAGGTTGGTGCTAACCGGATACGATGAAATCTAGCATTTTCTAGGAGTTCGTGCCAAGCTGGCGCACCCCCTAAAAGTACAGTTGCAAATTGGGCTAGCCACTCAATTAATTGTGGATTTTGTAAAAGACGTTGTAACTGAGTTGGGACTAAAGATATGAAAAACGCTGAGTAATTAAGATTATATATTTGTCCAGATTCTACTGTTTTGAATGGCAAAATAGCTAGTTGACCACCAGTAGTAAAAGAACGCATAAATTGCATTAAACCGCTAACGTGATACAGCGGCAACACACAAAAAGAATTGACTTGCTTTTGCTGAAAATATTCTGTAAATCCTCGTACAGATGCCATGAGAGTTTCCCAAGTGTGCATGGCAAATTTAATTTGACCCGATGAACCACCAGTGGGAATCATGATGAGTGCTGAGTTAAGAGCAGAGACGTGATTAATCGCGTCTGTACAAGAGTGAGGATAAGGGAGTGTTTTCTCCCCCTGCTTCCCCTGCTCCCCTATCCCCAGCCCCCAAATTATGTCTGGCTGTACTAAATCAAATACTTGTTGCCATTCTTGTTTTCCCCAGTCGGGGTTGCACAAAAAAACTGCACAATTAGCAGCACAAGCGGCGATGAAACCTGCTAAAAATCTCTCTGGTTCGCGTTCAGCTAAGATGATTTTTGGTGGTGTTCCACCTGCTAATAATTGCTTTAGTTCTAAATATAATTCTTGGGTAAGTTCCTGAAATTGGTGGCTGTTGCAACCGATTAGCCAATCATTCTGAACACAATTTTTGAGATAGTCTAAAGGTTGTTCCATAGACTTTGCAGCCAGGCTCCTTCTTGTTCAAAAAAATGGTTGATGCCGAAACCAACAGCCCTATTGTGTTGGGATAATTCCGCTGCTAGTTGGATTGCGGCTTGTCTGCCAATGGCAGTTTCAAAGACGGATGAAAAGACAGCATCAATTTTGTGTTGTTGGCAAAACTGCCGCAGACGGGATGGTGAACCTACTATCCCAGGTTTAATCACAAAAATATCTCGCCAACCTTGTTGGAAACAGCATTCGAGTTGCTTGAGTGTGGCAACAGATTCATCTAAAGCTATTCGAGTTGCATAACACATATTCAATTCCAACATTCCCTGCAATTGCTCAACAGGTAGCGGTTGTTCGATAAATTCAATTTCCAGGAATAAGTTTTTATTTGCCCTGAGATTATCGCAAGTCCACAACCATAAGTTAGCTTCCTCATAGCTGAGTCCACCGTTTGCATCTAATCGCAGTTTGGCAGAAGCTGGTAAGGCGTGGGTTAGTAAATCAAAAATTTTCAGTTCATGCGCGATCGCATCTACACCAATTTTCCATTTAAACGTGCGATATCCCTGCTGCCATAGCGTTTGCCATTGTTCTAACACCGCCTCACCAGCTGGTAATAAGCCACTGTAGGGTAGGAGTGAAGAATTAGGAGTAGAGACGCGATTAATCGCGTCTGTACAAAAGTTAGGATTAATTGCGTCTGTACAAGAGTTAGGAGTTATAAAATTACTCTTGCTATTCCCCAGTCCCCAGTCCCCATTGCCCCTTATCCCCAGAGGGGGCCCCGAGTTCCCCAATCCCTCTAGCGCTGACTCAAAGCCAAATTGACAAGCGCTTAACTCATCTGGAATGGAGAAAATTGTCTCGGCTGTGATTTCTTCAGGGAGTTGGCGACAAAAATCTAAGGCTTGTTCTAGAGTTTCAGAACCAAACCAACTAATAGGGGCAATTTCTCCCCAACCGATACCTGTTTCATCACCAAGGCTAAGAATAATTCCGTCGCGGATATCCCAGATACCGTGACTGGTAGCTAGCGATCGCACAAACCTACGCCGATAAGGACGAAATTTAAATTTGTAACTCACTACGCGAAAATCAAGCTAACTCATTAGATTTGTCAGTTGTTAGTTGTCGTAGAGACGCGATTAATCGCGTCTGTACAAGAGTCAGTTGTTTGTGTTTTGCTATTGACTAAAACATGAATCCCAAGCCGAACAATAAACAACTCCAAAAATGCACTTTTACAGCGATGAATTTACAATTACTAACTTTGTCCGGCTGATGATGATTTTGCTGGACGTGGCGGCATAACTTGAAGGCATAAGGTAAACTCAGCCAACTCAGCAACGTCCATACTGGGAAAATTCCCCATAACACAAACAGCAAGGTGAGGGGATAAATACTGCCTGTAAACCAGTTGAGGAGTTGAGAACCTTTTGCTGTACCCAGACGGACGATAGGCGATCGCTTGCCTGCGGCTATGTCATCCTTAACCTGATGAAAGTGCGAACAAAACAAAATTAAACTTGTGGCAATTCCCACAATTAGCGAGGCTGCTAAACTCGTCATTGACCAATTTTGGGTTTGGCTATAATATGCTGCCGCCACTGCTAAGGGGCCAAAGGCAAAAAAGCAAATAATCTCACCCAAACCTTGGTATCCTAGGCGAAAGGGAGGCCCTTGATAAAGGTAGCCTAAACCACAACACAACAGAATTAGCCCGATGACAGTTGGGTCTTGTTGCCAAATAGCGATCGCTAATATTCCCAACAAACCCCCGATTAAACACAAATTTCCTAACCAAAACATTAATGGCTTATTGCCAGTCAAGTTCACCAGAGAATGATGTTTATTTTGATCGATTCCTGTTTCTGAATCAAAGACATCATTGCTAATATTTTCCCACGCCAGAATTAAAATTGCCGCAGCTACAAAAGTAGAAAATACTGCAACATTAAAAACTTTTGTCTGGGCGAAAGCTACCGCTGTTCCTACCCAAATAGGCATAATAGCAACGCTGTACATCGGCGGTTTAATTGCCGCCATCCATAATTTAATTTTAGGACGTGAAATCTGCGCTTGTGTCATCAGTCTTGATTAATTAAATTACAAGAACCATTACCCTAATTCCTTCATACTGAATGCTGACGTAGTATACTCCAGCTTGAGTCATAGGATTGAGTAAGGAAAAAGTCTCATTTTTCTTTAATAAACGAATAAATTTGCTTGCCTCAAACCTTGTGTGCTTGTTGAAAGTAGTTTTTAGACATTCTCAGCACTGTTTTCAGCTGGTTAACCTCCGTTTAGTAACACTCACTGTTTGGTTGCAACCCAAAACTGAGTATGGCTTGTCAGCGTCTAGGAACACCACAAACAAAGCAATCCATACTCTGGTGAAATGGCAACTGAATATGTTACCTGTAGAAATACGACCATGTTTAATTACACTTTAGGAAGCTAACTTAAAAAAAGTTTACTATTGCTAGATCCATGACAGTTTCACCATGTCGCAGCAACTTCTTTGTCAAACACAAAGACTTATATCAATTTCTGTTATCCGTTCAGGAAAATTGCCTCAAAAATGATTGTAGGCAAATTGTGAGTATTTCGTTGGATATTGACTGGATAGACCCCCTAGTTGTATTAGATCGACTTACGCAAGCAAATGAAATAAATTTTTACTTTGAGAACAAAGGCAAAGAAGAAGCGATCGCAGCCATTGATGCTGTAGCAAAATTACAAATTGATGGGGAAGAGCGTTTTACTCAAGCTGAATATTTTATCAAATCTTGTCTAAAAAATATAATTAACTTTGGTAACACAAACCAACCTTTTGCTGGTTCTCACTTTTTTTGTTACTTCAGCTTTTTTCATCAAAATACCCAAACAAATTACCCATTTCCATCTGCCACCATTTTTCTTCCACGTTGGCAAATAGCAGTGAAAAATCAGCAGTGTATATTAGTAAATAATATAATTATTAATGCTAGGGTAAATGTGCAAAAGATAGTGCAAAACTTGCAAAGCAAACTCAAGCTTCTCGATTCTTTAGAATATTATCCTTCAAAGTTTGATTTGACAGCAAATTTTAGCAAAAAACCTGTCACCAATTCTACACAATTTAAACGTTCAGTTGTATCTGCCCTAGAAAAAATTAAATCTAACCATTTAAGTAAGATTGTTTTGGCAGATGCATTAGATGTAAAATCTAGCAATAATTTTAACTTATTTAAATCCTTAGATAATCTCCGACAAATACATCCTAATTGTTATATTTTTTCTACAAGCAATGGTAAAGGACAAAGCTTTATAGGAGCTAGTCCAGAACGATTAATTAGTATTCATAGCCAACAGTTAATCACTGATGCGTTAGCTGGTTCTGCACCGCGAGGAAAAACACCTGCGGAAGATGCGGCTAATGCCAATCGCTTGCTTGAAAGTGAAAAAGAAAGGCACGAACATTTGCTAGTAATTGATTTCATTACTCAGCGTCTATCTCAGTTAGGTTTATTACCCCAGGTATTAGCACCACGTCTGAGACAATTATCAAATATTCAGCATTTATGGACACCAATTAACGCCATAGTTCCTGCTAATGTACATCCTTTGAAGATTGTCTCACAACTGCATCCTACACCAGCGGTTGCTGGTGCAGCTAGAGATATTGCCTGTGCGGAAATTCGTCGTTATGAAAGCTTTGAAAGGGGTTTATATGCTGCGCCTCTCGGTTGGATAGATTCCCACGGTAATTGCGAGTTTATTGTCGGCATTCGTTCAGCACTGATAGATGGCGATCGCGCGAGATTGTATGCTGGTGCTGGTATTGTTGCTGGTTCCGATCCCGATCGAGAGTTTGCAGAAGTGCAACTCAAACTTCAGGCTTTACTTAAAGCATTGGTATAAATTAAATTTAGTGTTTGCTTAATTGGTGCAGGTTTCATTCTGGTTTTAATGGGGGCTATGTAATATTTGTCATGAGTTGGGAATGATAGATATTGCATATAATCCCCAGAAAATATTTATGATAAATGCGATCGCCAGGAAACTTCACCAATTTCTAGCTGCTAGGAAGATGAAATATTTCCCAAAACCGCATATCTGGTTGGGACTGGTATGCGGACTCCTAGTGTTACTGTTGGTAGTCCATCCAGCGCAGTCCCAAACGCCTGATGCTAAACAATCATTAATAGTAGCAACCAGAGCTATTCCACCCTTTGTATTTGCAGACAATGGTGAACTATCGGGATTCAGTATCGATCTTTGGCGCAGCATCGCCAGCGACATAGGTGTAGATTCTAAATTTGTGGAGTATCCAAATGTAGCTGATTTGCTCTCAGGTGTTAAGAGCGGTAAAGTTAACGCAGGCATTGCAGCCATCTCAATTACTGCCGAACGCGAGCAGCAATTCGATTTTTCTTTACCCATGTTTGCTGGAGGCTTACAGATTCTGGTACGCAATCCAACACTAAATAGTAGTGGCCCGCCTAATATTTTGCAATTATTTTTCTCTGCTGCACTCTTGCAAGTAATAGGTCTGGCGATGCTACTAATTGTCGTAGCCGCTCACATCATTTGGTTATCTGAGCGCCATCACAAAGAAGGCATGATTTCCAAATCCTATTTTCCTGGGATTTTCAAAGCCTGTTGGTGGGCAGCTGCTACCTTAGCTACCCAAGCTGATGAAATGCCCAAAGGAGTAATTGGCAGAGTGTTAGCTATTATTTGGATGTTTATTGGAGTTATTTTCGTCGCGTACTTTACAGCTGCCGCTACCACCTCCCTGACTGTGCAACAGCTACAAGGAGATATCAAAAGTGTAAACGATCTACCCGGCAAATTAGTGGCTTCAACAGCTGGTAGCACAGCTGCAACATACCTCAAAGAACGCAAAATTTCAGTCTTAGAAGTCGCCAAAATTGAGCAGGCTTATGATGCTTTAGAAACAAAAAAAGCTGATGCTGTAGTATTTGACGCTCCTGTACTTTTGTTCTATGCTGCTAATCAAGGTCAAGGTCAGGTAGAGGTCGTGGGCAGTATCTTCCGTGAAGAAAACTACGGTATTGTTTTGCCCAATGACAGTTCCTACCGCAAACCCATCAATCGCGCCTTGCTGAAACTAAAAGAAAATGGCACTTATCAATCGCTTTATGATAAGTGGTTTGGTGCTAAAAAATCTTGAACTTGATGCAAACAACTTGTTTTCAACCTAGACAAATCTCTTGCTATTGATTACGCTCAGATTTATTTTGGTAACTCGGCTTGGCAACTAATTTTTTATGGGGATTGCTAACCATCCCCATAAAAAGTCAGAATTCTTTACGCTAAATCTTGATGAGTAAAGGACTTAGCATTTGCCCCTGTGTATGTGGCTACGATATGACCATCACCAGTCATTTGATATTTATATGTCACCAATCCTTCTAAACCGACTGGGCCGCGAGGAGGCATTTGTTGAGTACTAATTCCGACTTCTGCACCAAAACCGTAGCGGAAACCATCGGCAAAGCGGGTAGAACAGTTGTGAAATATATTAGCTGAATTTACCAGTCCAAAGAAAGTTTCCACAGCCGGAGAATCTTCAGAGATAATCGCATCAGTATGACGAGAACCATATTCGTTAATATGGGCGATCGCATCTTCTAGAGAATCCACAATCTTAATTGATAAAATAAAATCGCTGTATTCTGTTTCCCAGTCTATTTCTGTTGCAGCTGCAATATCAGGCAAAATTGCTAGAGTACGTTCATCGCCTCTTAATTCTACATGGCGTTCTGCTAAAGCCTCGGCTGCTTTTGGTAAAAATTCTGCGGCAATTGACTGATGAACTAGCAAAGTTTCAATGGCATTACAAACAGCAGGATATTGCGCTTTAGCATCAACTGTAATCGTAACTGCTTTGGCAATATCAGCGGCTTTATCTATGTAAAGATGACAAATTCCATCAGCATGACCTAGTACCGGAATGCGGGTATTTTCCTGCACAAACCGGACAAACGAATTAGAACCTCTAGGAATAATTAAATCTACATATTTATCTAACTTCAAAAGTTCTAAAGTCTCTTCTCTAGTTGTCAATAACTGTACCGCATTAGGGTTAACAGCAGTTTGAGATAATCCTTGCTTAATTGCCTTGACTATGGCTTCACAAGAACGCACAGCTTCTTTACCACCTTTGAGAATTACCCCATTCCCTGACTTGATAGCTAAAGAGACAATTTGAATTGCCGCCTCTGGACGTGCTTCAAAAATAATCCCCAAAACACCCAAAGGGCAAGTAATTCGCTTCAAAATTAAGCCAGTATCGAGTTCGCGGTGAATTTGGACTTTACCAACTGGATCGGCTAACTTACCCACATCTCGTACCCCAGCGATCGCATCTCTTAATTTATGTTCGTCCAACTGCAAACGCTTATAAAGTGGTTTGGGAATTCCTTGGGCAGCCGCAGCTTCACAATCAGCAACATTTGCCTGTAAAATTTCACTTCTGGCCGATTCTAAAGCTTGGGCGATCGCTTCAATGGCTTGATTTTTCGCCTCAGTAGACACAATTGCCAGCTTACTTGCAGCTTGGCGGGTTTGGTGGGCGATCGCAGTTAGGGAAGACACTTGGAGAGTAGTCATGTCACACAAGAACTTTAACTGTGGCAACAATCTTTAGCTTTTACTTATCCTATCAACCTTGGTTAGTCAGCTTTCAAGTATTTCTGATTTTTCCGGCTAAGGAAGCGACTACAAATACCAATTGATCGGGTTCGACGGGTTTAGCGATATGCATTTGGAAACCTGCTGTCAGAGCTTCCGTTTGCTCCATGTCTCCAGTATATGCAGTCAACGCTGCGGCTGGAATTTGTCCCCCAATTTCGGGACTCAGCATCCTTACTTGACGGATCAGCATAAAACCGTCTGCTTCCGGCATCCCGATATCAGACAACAACACATCGTACCCGCCAGGGTTTGCCATCAAAGTTGAGAGTGCCTCGCTGGCAGATGCAACAGTCGTGACTTCACCTCCATAGGCTTCAAGCACTGTTGTAAATAAATCACGGATATCTGTTTCGTCATCTACGACCAGCACCCGCACGCCCTCAAGCGATAAAATGGTATCTAATGACACTTTCGACTCTTCTATTGAGACGATCGCCTCTTCCGTACTTGGCAAAGAACCCCCTTGCGGATTAGTTTGCAGCGGTAGCCTGACGGTAAACGTTGCCCCTTGTCCCTCACCTTGGCTCTCGGCATTAACTGTACCGCCGTGGAGTTCTACTAAATGACGAACAATCGAAAGTCCTAGTCCCAGTCCCGGATTTGAGCGCGTTCTGGTGCCATCGGCCTGACGGAAGCGTTCAAAAAGATAAGGTAGAAAGTCAACATTGATACCCTGACCTGTGTCACTGACTTGAATTTGAGCTTGAAAATCAAGGTACTCTAATGTGACTTCAATTCTGCCTCCCACTGGGGTGAATTTAATGGCGTTAGAGAGTAAATTCCAAATCACTTGCTGTAAGCGGATCGGATCGCCTAATATCCTTTTCGTTGCAGGCTCCAGCCTGGATTCAATTTGAATGTTTTTAGCTTCTGCTGATAGGCTGACGACCTCGATCGCAGCCTCAATTACAAAAGCCAGTTCAATCAACTGGGCATCTAAACGGAGTCTGCCTGAGCTAATACGTGAGATATCTAAGAGATCCGCAATCAACTGGGCTTGCGTTTTGGCACTGCGCTCAATAGCTTCCAACGCCTGCTGAGTTCTAGCTTCATCAAGCTGCTGGTTTCGCAGTAAATTTGCCCACCCCAGCAGAGAATTAAGTGGGTTCCGCAGTTCGTGAGAGAGAACTGATAAGAACTCATCTTTGGCGCGGTTGGCTGTCTCAGCGGCGGCGCGAGCTGACTGTTCTTGAGTCAACAACTGAGTGCGTTCTGCCTCCAACTGCTTGCGCTGGGTGATGTCTTCAATTACTAAAAGAATCATTGGCGTATTGTCGATTTGAGGCATTTTTCGGGCATTAAACCGCACGGTTTTTTGCCCATGCTCGAAATCATGCTCAACCTCAAGGTCTTGAAATGGGGTATCGCTGGGGAGAATGCTTTCTAGGAGCGATCGCAATTGGGGAATATTCCACTGTCCATTGCCGATTTCAAAGATAAGGCGCTGTTGAGTTTCGCTTGGCAAAACTTGGAATGTCTCGTAAAAAGACCGATTGGCAGAAACCACCCGTAAATTTGTATTCAGCACTACTAGAGATTCTCGCACGGTGTCCACGGTTGCTTCGGCATAATCACGAGAGGCTCTCAGCTGCTCTGCACCGCGTTTGAGTCCGTCTATATCAACCAATACTACTACAGCACCGTCAATTTTATTGTCTATTGTTCTATAGGGTCGAATTCGCATATCGTACCAATAACCGTCCTGGTCTTGAACCTCCTGAGTTTTTAAGTTAAGAGTATTAATTACATCTAATATCTGTTGCTCTAAGTCAGGAACATTTAGATTGTGGTTGATATCACTCAACGGTCGTCCTACATCCGTAGGAATCAAGTTGAAAATTAATTCTGCTAGCGGTGTAAAACGCCGGATTCGCAAATCGCCTCCCAGCATCAGAATAGGAATGTTAATACTGCTGAGCAAATTTTGCAAATCGTTGCTGACCTGAGTTGATTCGATATTCCGCCGCTGGAGTTCGTCGTTGATTGTGTTTAGTTCTTCATTGGTTGCTTGAATTTCTTCTTTGGCGGTTTCTAGTTCCTCATTGGTACTTTGCAACTCTTCGTTACTTGAGAGGATTTCTTCGTTGGCAGCTCTCAAGTCTTGATTGTTGGCTTGCTGCTCCTCAATGATCGATCGAAGATAATCTTGAGTGGTTGCTAGTTCTTGTTTGAGTTGGGTATTCTCCTGTTCGTTAGCAGTTGGCTTGCGCCGCGTACCTCTGACGTTGCGATCGTCAGCCTCTAAAGCAGGGGACAATAATAAAAGTGTATCCTCAAACAAAATTAAAAAGTAAGATTCTTGTGCTGCGGTGGGTTTGAACGGAATCACATCAATTTTTACTTGTCTGATGCGATCGTTCTCTCTAATTTGTAAGCTTTCTTTACTTATCGGCATTTCCTGGTTTTTTGCTTGGTGGATGGCGGTACGTAGCTCTAGCCGCAAATCTTCCTTTACCATCTTTAGCAGGTTAAAGCTTGCCCTTCCAGGTGAAGGTTGTAGATAGGGAGCAGTCTGCCCCCTAAATTGCAAAATCTCTAGATTGTTGTTGACAACAACACCGACCGGAGCATATTTACTCAAGACGATGCTGTCAGCTTGTTTCTGTATGTCCAGGTCGTTCCAATAATGCTCGCCGGCTGTGAACCGAGGGTTTGCAGTTTCTACAAGATAGTTGCTGGCAGGCAGATCGATACCTATCTGAGCAGATGCCACTTTCCGAGCATAAATCTTGTACTTCTTGTCCACCACAGAAAACAAGTCCGAGAACTCACCCACTGTCTCCGAAGTGCCTAACATCAAAAAGCCCGTTAACTTTAAACCATAATGAAAGATTGGTATGAGCTTCTTCTGGACAGCGACTCCTAAATAAATCAGTACATTTCGACAAGTAATCAAATCCAGTCTGGAAAATGGGGGATCGCTGATGAGGTTTTGCCTAGCAAAGACACACAACTCGCGTACTGATTTGCTAATCTGGTAACCACTTTCTACTTGGACAAAGAAGCGCTGTAGACGTTCTGGAGAAATATCTGCTACTTGGCTGGGCTTGTAAATGCCAAGACGGGCTTTTTCAATAGCCACTTCATTGATATCTGTGGCAAAAATTTGGATTGATGGGTTGATTCCCTGATTTGTCACATACTCCAGCAAGCAAATGGCAATAGAATAAGCTTCCTCTCCCGTCGAACAACCCGTCACCCAGATGCGGATGGGCGACTGCGGCGTTCTATCCTTGGCAATTACAGGAAATACTTTGTTCTTTAAAACTTCAAAAGCTTCGGGATCGCGAAAAAAACTGGTGACAGAAATTAGTATATCCTGATACAACGCAATCATTTCGGCAGGATTGTCTTGAAGATAACGCAGATAATCCTCCAGCCTTTCTAGCTGGTATAAAACCATCCGCCGCAAAATCCGCCGCTTTAAAGTTGTCTGCTTGTAGTGATTAAAGTCCACCTTCGTGCTAGCTCGCAGCAAACTGAAGATGACAAGGAGTGCTTCTTCGCCTTCAGGCGATGGCTCAGCCGATTTACTCGCAATCGGGGAGCTAACGTAAGGATGACGGCTAATCTTAGTCAACTCCTGTGCAATCGCTTGCGGGTTCATAATAAAATCTACATGACCTGAAGCCACAGCAGTGTTCGGCATACTATTGACTCTTGCAGATTCCTCACATTGGGCAAAAGTAATACCGCCAACTCCCTTAATTGTTTCCAGTCCGCGCGTGCCATCTGCATCGCCCCCCGACAGCACAACACCAATTGCTTTATTTCCCCGATCTTCTGCTAACGAAATAAAGAAAGCATCGACTGTTTTAGATAACCCATACACCTTATCGCGCGGTCTCAGTTTCAGTATCCCTTGAGAAATGGTCATCGTTGTATTGGGCGGTATCACGTACACATGATTCGGTTCCACAGACATGCCATCACGCACTTCTCTTACAGGCATCTCGGTACTTCGAGAAAGAATCTCAGCCAATAAACTTTTTTTATCGGGACTCAAGTGCTGAATCAGCACAAATGCCATGCCAGTATCGGTTGGTAAATGGCTCAGCAATTCTGCAAACGCTTCCAATCCACCCGCAGAGGCTCCCATGCCAACAATAGGAAATAATTGATTCTGATTTTCTTGCTGTTCCGCATCGGATGTTTTAGCAGGAGTAGAATTAGAGCGAGATTTTTTGGAAGGTCGCCTAGATGTCATGGTCTGCAAAAGATAACAGCTCGAGCGTTCTGTCTTTAATCATCGAAAAGAGAACTTGACACCCGACGAATGACTAAGAAAAATTCATAGCTCTCAAGCTGACTAAAGTCAATCTTGATTACGGTGTTATTGTCTCAGTAAAATATTGTATCTGCCAAGAAAGATATATTACCTCTATCTTCTTAAATACTTTCTAGATTAATTATTTTAGCGGAAAAAGTAGAGAAATTCTCACTTTTGGGAGTTGTAAATATTTCCAATAATACCAGTTTTTATGCTTTTGGTGTTACGGTCTGGTTAAAAAATTTGTTAATAATTATTAAATTTAAGATTGATTGCTCACATGTATAGAGAGACTTGGAAACAATTGGGTGAATAGAATAAGAAACGTTTTGTTATTAAACATTACCACATTATTTGGGAGCATCCCAATTTTGCAAATTTACCAAGATGATAGATTGTCATTGTGAATGAAACGTGGCATGGTGTTCGCCCTTGGCGTTCCGCCAACGCAATGACAAAATATGTTTTTACACATTTGGGATGCCCCCCATTATTTCACTTGATAATTTCTGATAAATAGTTTCTAGAAAAAAGATTTTTAACTTTTCATAAGCGTTATAGCATGACATCAAATCTCTTAACTAAACCGTATGGGGGTAGTAGGTGAGTAAAACCTTTACACTAGTCTTAGAGGATGTTTGAAAAGTTCTTTTGTTGGTAGCAAAACGTTTTAGATCCCCCTAAATCCCCCTTAAAAAGGGGGACTTTAAGAAGCTTTCCCCCTTTTTAAGGGGGGCTAGGGGGGATCGACAAGTGCCTAAAATCACAGCTAACCACTTTTCAAACAACCTCTTAACAGAGTTCTTAACGACAGAAACTTCTATCCTAACCAAGACTTATGCAAAGGTAACGTATTTTCGTCATTGCGAGCGAAGCGAAGCAATCCCGATCCTGACGAGATTGCTTCGCTGCACTGCGTTCCGCTCGCAATGACAATCATAGCTGCGTAAGTCCTGCTAACGATGGAACTTAACGATCTAACGACAGAACTTAGCGATCTAACGACAGCTTCTTTTGCAATGCGATCGCAACTCAACTGAGTTGGCAAAACCACTCGTAAAGTAACAATAAATTTTCAGCAATTTCTCTGAGTAAAACTAAATAATTGACTAAGTAGCCGTCATGAACTGCGTACACCAGGACAGATGAAAAACTTTTCTTTCCTTGTGCCTCCTGCCTCCTGCCTCCTGCCTTCTACTTATTGGCAGGATTCTTGTCTGCGTCAATATTACTTGAAAGCTCAAAATGCATAAATTAAAGTCTACGTTTATCTTAGAGCGCTTTCCACGTTATTTTACTCGTTGCAGTTTAACCGTATTACTTAGCGTAGTTTTACTGTCTGATGCAGTGGGGGCAACATCGAGAATCATACCATTGCAGATTGCCCAACAAACAACAACGCCACAAAATGCTAAACGCGTGCAAGGACAACAACTGTTGCAAGAAGCGCAGAAACTTTACGAACAAGGCACGGCAGAATCTCAGCAACAAGCGATCGCCAAATATGCAGCAGCACTGAAAATTTGGCAAGAAATCGGCGATCGCAATTTAGCAGCAAACACACTGATTGCTATTGGGAAAGTTTACTTTCAGTTAAGCGAGGCAAAAAAAGCACTTGACTTCTACAATCAAGGGCTGGCAATCCAAGTTGCCCAGAAGGATCTGCAAGGACAAGCTGACACCCTCTACACAATCGGTAGAATCTACGCGGGTTTAGGCGAACCTCAAAAGGCGTTGAACTCTTTAAATCAAGCATTGGAAATTCAGCGTGCCAGAAAGGAACTCGCTGGACAAGGCGAAACCTTGACCATCATCGGTGCAGTCTACTTCTCAGTGGGTGACAATCAAAAGGCACTGAACTCTTTAAACCAAGCACTACAAGTACAACAGCAAGCCCAAAACAATTTGTCTGGCGCGGCTTTGGCATTAAACTTTGGTCAGCAAGCCTCTACTCTCTCGGTAATTGCTGGTACTTATAATGCGTTAGGTGAATCTCAGAAGGCAATAGAATACTATAATCAAACGCGATCGCTCTTTCAAAAGGCAGGTAATCGCAATGGAGAAGCTGAAATTCTCAACCAAATTAGCCTTGTCTACGACTCCTTGGGTGAAAAGCAAAAAGCCCTTGATGCGTTGAACCAAGCACTAGTGATTCAACGTAGCGATCGCAATCGTACTAGGGAAGCTTTTACCCTTGGTAACATCGCGGCAATTTATCAATCATTCGGCGATTATCAGCAAGCACTCAACTCATATAACCAAGCACTAGAACTCAGCCGTCAAGTTGGCGATCGCAGTATAGAAGCTGGTACGCTCCAGGGTATGGCTTTAGTTTACAGTTTCTTGGGCGACTATAACTTAAGTGTGGAAACTTACAACCAAGCACTAGAAATATTTAAGCAGATAGGCGATCGCAGTTCGCAAGCCCAAACCCTCGACAACATAGGCAGCGTTTACCGACTAGCCGAAGATTATCCCAAAGCGCTGGATTATTACAACCAAGCACTGACATTGTGGCGCGAACAAGGAGCTGTTTTTCAGGAATTTGCCACACTCACAGGCGTTATTAGAGTTGATGAGTCATTGAAAGATTATCCCAAAGCGCTGGAGAATGCCAATCGGGTGCTGACATTGTCACGCCAACAAAAAAGCGGCTTTATAGAAGCTTCAGCCTTGGCTTTGTTGGGTAGGATATATCAAGCATCGGGCGATTATCAAAAAGCTTTGGATTTCTCCACTCAAGCAGTAGCTGGGTGGCGGAAATTAAAGCGTCGAAATGCAGAGGCTAAGGTTTTAGGCAACATCGGCAACTCTTACAATGCATTAAAGCAGCCGCAACAAGCGATCGCCACTTACAATCAACAATTAACACTTTTGCGAACTTTGGGCGATCGCACGAGTGAAGCCGACACACTATACTATATTGCACTTACCGAACGCGATCGGGGCAATCTTCAAGCCGCTCGTACTCAAATCGAATCCACAATCAAAATCGTTGAGGATACGCGTAGCAAAGTTACCAGTCAGGAACTGCGTACTTCTTACTTTGCCACCGTGCAGAAGTATTACGAGTTTTACATTGACCTGTTGATGCAGTTGCACAAGCAAAACCCATCGCAAGGATACGCTGCTTTAGCATTGCAAGCCAGCGAACGCTCCCGCGCCAGGGGTTTAGTAGAACTATTAACCGAAGCTAACGTAGATATCAAAAAAGATGTTGACCCGAAACTTTTGACACAAGAAAACCGTTTACAATGGCAAATTGCTGCCAAAGAGAAAAAACTCTCCGAGCTATCCAATCAAAATAATACTCCGCAGCAACTAACAACGCTG
This sequence comes from Dendronalium sp. ChiSLP03b, assembly GCF_034531165.2. Taxonomy (NCBI): domain Bacteria; kingdom Bacillati; phylum Cyanobacteriota; class Cyanophyceae; order Nostocales; family Nostocaceae; genus Dendronalium; species Dendronalium sp. ChiSLP03b. The sequence goes on from NZ_JAVRBR020000082.1 coordinate 18,587, forward strand.
ACAGCAGAACTGACAAATCTCCTCGACCAACAAGAACAACTCAAGACAAAAATCCGCGCTCAAAATCCTGAGTATGCTGCACTCAAGTATCCCAATCCCATTACCTTGCCTCAAATTCAGCAACAACTAGATAAAGATACCTTACTGTTAGAGTATTCTTTGGGTGAAAAACGCAGCTATCTTTGGTTAATCACGCCTAATTCTCTCAACAGTTATCAACTCCCTGGACGCGAACAGATAGAAAAAGTAGCGAAAAACTTCTACAACAACTACTTAAAAAACCCCGGAATTCAGGGATTATCACCAGAAGAAATCGCTCGAGCTGCTGACGATCTGAGTAAACTAATCCTCGCACCTGTGGCTGACAAGTTGGGGCAAAAACGCTTAGTAGTTGTCGGCGATGATGCTTTGCAATACATTCCCTTTGCGGCATTAACATCAGGAAAATCGGCAGCGTCAAAGTATCAACCATTAGTAGTCAACCATGAAATTATCAGTTTGCCTTCCGCTTCCACCATTGCCATTCTCAGAAAAGAACTCAAAGGGCGTGCCAAAGCACCGAAAAATCTAGCTATTCTCGCCGACCCAGTATTTAGTACTTCAGATGAACGGGTATCTGCCAAACCCTCAAATATTCTCAACGACCCCAACCTACAATTACAAGCGTCTGCCCTAAATCGGTCTGCTGGCGAAATCAACCGTAGCAATGTTGAAAGACTCAAAGGCACTCGCACAGAAGCACAAGAGATTCTCAAACTTGTGCCGCCCTCAGAAAGATTGCAAGCTTTGGATTTTGACGCTAATTACAACTGGGCAACTAGCAAACAACTTAGCCAATACCGCATAATTCATTTTGCTACCCACGGCTTAGTCAACAGCAAAGAGCCGGAATTATCGGGAATAGTACTTTCTCTGATAGATAAACAAGGTCAGCCCCAAAGAGGGTTTTTGCGCCTGGATGATATCTTCAATCTCAACTTTCCAGCAGAGTTAGTGGTGCTGAGTGCCTGTAAAACAGGGTTGGGTAAAGAAGTCAAAGGAGAAGGACTAGTAGGGTTGACAAGAGGATTAATGTATGCGGGTGCAGCCAGAGTTGTAGTGTCTTTGTGGAACGTAGACGATGAAGCCACATCCTCGTTGATGCAGCAATTCTACAGCCAAATGTTGCAACAGGGTAAATCTCCCGCCGCCGCCTTGCGATCTGCACAAATCCAACTCTCGCAGCAGGAGCAGTGGCGTAACCCCTATTTCTGGGCGGGCTTTACCTTGCTTGGTGAATGGCGGGAGTAGGGGCAGAGGGCAGAGGGGCAGGGGGGCAGAGGGGCAGAGGTGGAGAACAGATGCAAAGAGAACCGATCAAAAATCATAAAGACCTTGAAGTATACCAAATGGCGTTTGATGCAGCCATGAAAATTTTTGAACTCTCTAAAAAGTTTCCCCTTGAGGAGCGATATTCATTAACGGATCAGATTCGTCGATCGTCACGTTCTGTTTGTGCAAATTTGGCAGAAGCATGGAGAAAGCGCCGATATGAGGCAGCTTTTGTGGCTAAACTCAACGACTGTGTTCGCGAAGCGTGTCGTAGACAAGCAGAAGCTGCTGAAACTCAGACTTGGATTGAGTTTGCTGTTAAGTGCAACTATCTGGATCTTGAATCAGGTCAAGAACTCTATGGAACCTATAATCGAATCCTAGGTGGTTTAGTAAGCATAATTACCAATCCCTTACCTTGGTTAATGAAACGTTGATATTCCGCCCCTCTGCTCCCTCGCCCCCCTGCTCCCCTGCCTCTCTGCTCCCCTGCTCACAAGTGTAGGTTTTTAATCAAGCAATGAGTAATGACTATAAAACTAACGCTCTAATCATCATTTCTTCTACCCCTACACCCTTACACCCCCACACCCTTACACCCTAAAACCAGGGTTTTAGGAACAAAAC
>NZ_JAVRBR020000083.1:0-106272 GCF_034531165.2 Dendronalium sp. ChiSLP03b
AGCAATGAGTAATGACTGTAAAACTAACGCTCTAATCATCATTTCTTCTACCCCTACACCCTTACACCCCCACACCCTTACACCCTAAAACCAGGGTTTTAGGAACAAAACGTAAAAAACCTACACCTGTCAGGCAGGGGAAGCAGGGGGAGAAGAAATTGGATACTGGTATTGGATGCAGGAATTGAGTAATTTAATTATTGGATGTCCCCTACCCTGCGGGTTCTGTTTTAGCAGTACGGGTGACGCTCGTGACGCTCGATGACTCGCTAACGCTTTTAGCGTCGCCTCTTGGGCGAGGATTCAGGCTTCGCTGCGCTAACGGCAGTTCCTCTACTTGGGGAGTCACTCCGTTGCGGTGAGCAGTCCGTTGGGCGGCTTCGCCGACTTGAAGGAACTGCGAACCCGAAGGGGGGTTCCCCCCGTTGTAGGCGGAACGCCTTCCCGCAGGGTAGGAAGTGGCGTGAAACCCCAAGACCGGACTGCCTCACGAATTACGAATGATTGTTTTCACACGATCCGCTAGCCTAATTGCTAAAGCGACAATAGTGAGTGTGGGATTAGCATAGCCTCCTGTGGGAAAAACAGAGCTACTGGCGATGAAAAGATTAGAGACACCGTGGACTTGACAATTTCGATCTACAACACCCTGCTTGGGATCGTCATGCATACGCGTCGTTCCCATGTGATGATGTGTCCCAGGGTGGATTAATTTTGGTAAATTGCCATCTCGTTCAACTTGTAACTGACCTATACCAGCGCGAGCAATCTCTTCTTGAAGAATATCCTGTGTTCGCTTAATGTTGTGGATATCAATATCGTTCCAACGCCAGTGTAACTTTACTTGCTGACGACCGAGGCGATCGCGATCGCCAATCAACGTTACTCGGTTGTCTGGGTCGGGTACTTGTTCAGTTTGATGAATGGCTTCAAACTCCGCAAATCGATTTTCATGACCTCGAATATACGACCAACCACCCCAAGCCAAACTGGGAATAAAAGGTTGCTGTTTGGTAACTGCCCCATAAGCAGCAGGCAAAATATAGTCAAGACCAATGATTACATTTGCTAAGTGTTTGAAAACATCTTTACGTGCTTCTGCATTGTGCCTCATTGAAAGCAATGTTTTTAGCGAATTTACAGCTTGTAATTGATATGCTTTTGGTATAGGAAATAGCAATGTACTATTATTTAGTATTTGTTGGCGGCGCATGACTTCTTCACTCAAAGTTAGCTTGCCCATTACTGGTACGTCATTGACTCGCCGCAAATCGTATAAAGCTGTACGTTTGAAAAGCTCTGGATTACTAGGCATCAATCTACCACAGCTAACTAGAGGATGATCCATAAAGAATCTACCTACTAAATCGTTTTGATTGCCTAAACCAACTGTTTGCACCTTATTAGATAGCAATAGTAAACGTGCATTTTCAATGCCACCAGCAGCTAAAATCACAACTTTTGCACATACCCAAAATTTATTACCTGACAAACAGCCTACTCGCAAGCGGGTTACAGTTTTGGCTGTTTCGTCTGTTTCCATCTCCATTAAGTTAGCGTTGATATAAATAGTAATATTACTAGCTTGGTTGATTTGTTCGCGGTACTCATGGGTGAAGACAGCACGCGGCCCAAACTGAAACATGCTAGTAGTTACATTATTAGCCAAGGGTAGCTGAGGAGTCTGAACATCTTCCCAAGCCTTAGCACCATAAGCAAAAGCTCCTAGTTTACAAACCGCTTGGGCGCGATCGTAGAATGGATCGAGGTGAGATTTATCGAAAGGCCAGCCACTGTATGGTAGCCAATCTCGTTTCTCAAAATCTATCTCGTCCAATGGTACGTATCTAACACCAATTTGATTGTTACCTAATCGAATTTTCCAGGCATTTGCTGTACCACCAAACTGAAAACGACGTTGTTCGTCTAGTGTGCCAAATAGATTTCCTACACTTTCACCTTGAGCTAGTGATTGAGTATTTTTTTCAAAATCTAGTCCACCACTTTCTAAAAGACAAACTCGGAAGTCTGCAAATGCTAATTCTTTTGCCAAAGTAATGCCTGCCGGTCCAGCACCAACAATACAAACTTCTGTTTCAAGAATTTCATCTAAAGGTAGTGTACGTGCGTCAATTAACATTAATTACCTATAGCAATTCTCAATTATTTTTGAAAAAAGGCATTTGGAAAATTATCCATGTCTCCTTATTTCAATAAAAATGAATATGACACAACTTAAATAGAATTGCCATAGATAAATCAGGTTTATTTAACATATTCCCGTAGAGTATTTAAACAGACAAAGTATTTAGTTATATACTTTACTAATAAATAGTTATTTTTGTAACAAAATCCTCAGATTAATTTCCTGGGAATATAGTCTTACTAAGACTTTAGTGTATAGCGAATATAAATAAACTAAGTATAAAAACTCAAATTTTTATTGTGGTAGCTTATAGTAATTTAAGTAAATAAACCTTATGGATATAGATATTCATAGAGTTTTTACACATAAAATATTTTAATTTACCTTTTCTTCATAAAATCGCTAAAAAATTATCGTTAAATGATTTACGTAGAAAAATAAGTGAAAAATCTATTTTTTCTACTCATGTGCATCCTCCTCATTCTAAAAAACAATTCAAAAATCAAAAAATCGACAGCAATTCTATTTAGGTTGTGAACAAAAGCTAGCTATTGTATAAAGCTTTTTCATACCCTATTTAAGAATTTTGTAGTAATCTCTGTTGGCTCTCATCATCTACATTTATACAAGTGAACTCCTGATATGACCGTAATTAATGCTCTTGCCAATCAATATTATCTCTACATCAGACGAGGACAAAAACCAGTTCCGTGGAATATATACGATACTAATCCACCGATTAACTTTGGCTTAACTACTTATTTTGGTAAAATATTTCAGGCTATAGAGAAAAGTTTTCAACTTAGCGGTTTAGTATTTTACGTAACTTGGGATGAAATTGATGAACTCCCATCATACGGACAAAATGTTGTTGTTTTTGTACTAGGAGACGAGTGGTATCGCATACCAAAGTATACTCACAAGGTAAAAGCTGTATTTAAATGCATAGGTACACATCCAATCCTCGGATGTAATCCCCTCGTCAAGCCTTCTCTTCTAAACTTGCTAACACTAATTCAATTTCTCAGAATCTTAGTTGTCTGCCTACCTGGGTTCGTAAATTATCACTGGCACAAGTTCAAGAACTTGCTATTAGGCAAAGGTGCAATCACTCCCATCTACGACATTCCTTTAGGGTATAACAACTCAAAGGATATGCTAATTAAGGATATTGAGAAGCGTCTCTATGATGCTTATTTTTCTGGCAGTGTAGTACACGTACAGTATCCTTTATGGTCTTTGAAATACTGGTTAGGAACTCCAAAAACCTTGGCTCGTAAACTCATGCTATCGAGTGTCAATAAGTTTAAGAAAAAAAATCCAGATTTTAAAGTTGAATTATCAATCACTGGTGGTTTTCGCAATAGAACCGTTGAAGATGAACGCAGCTATTGCGAAATCATGATGGATACAAAAATATGTCTGGTTCCTAGAGGTACATCTTTTGAAACAACTCGTTTATTTGAGGCGATGAAATACGGTTGCATTGTAGTGACAGAAGCTTTGCCTTCACGCTGGTATTTAGATGGGGCACCTGTAATTAAAATAAAGGATTGGCAGGATTTGGAAGGGATATTAGGACAACTATTGAAAAACAAGCAACTCATGCGAGAATTGCACGAAGAATCATTAAATTGGTGGAAGAATCAATGTTCAGAAGCCATTGTTGCAGAGTACATTGTCGAAAAACTTTACGCAAACATCCCACTTTGGAAGAAACACATAGCAGGTGTGTCTATGTCCTTGACCCCACCCTAATCTAGAAGGTAGAGGCAGGAAGTGAAGCAGTCGCAGTCTTGGATGCCACTTGCTCTACTTGGGAAACCCCTAAGACCGGACTGCCGACGCTCGATGACTCGCTACCGCTTCGCTAACACCACGAGACTGGCTCGGCAACGAACTGCCTCCTCATTTCTCTACTTTCTCCATTAACCTCAAGTTGATTTTATTTGTGCATCTTGAGGTTTCTCTGTTGTATTATTCATCTTTCCTTGGATCGCCAGAACAGAGCAAGGTGCATGATGCAAGACGTAATTACTAATACTACCCAGGAAAAACTCACTTATTCCAGCAAGACCCCGACGACCAACAATAATTAAATCTGCGGGCCAACTACTAGCTACTTCACAAATTATCCGGCCTGCATCACCCATATTTTGGGTAAAACCAGTTTTTACACCTGCATTAATTGCTACATTAGTGAGCGATCGCAGCCAATCCAGTCTCTCTTTCTTCATTGCTTCCCACTCTCGGATGTGATTATCCATAGGATGTGTTTGTAAAGTGGGATACATGGCATCTGGCTGTGTAAATACAGGACTAAGATAGGCATCTTCCAAGGGCGAGAGAACATGCAGCAACATTACTTCAGCATTTATTCCTTTTGCTAACGATACGCCTTGTTCAAAAACATGTTGACCCATTTGAGTTCTGTCTACTGCAACCAGAATTTTGTAAAACATACTTAAAAGTCCTGAAAGGATATTAAAAGTCGTTTTGAATACTCGAATCCTCGCTTTAAGGGAGTGGGGGGTGGGGAGTACTATAAAACGAAAAATAGTGTTTTATCCGGCGTTCTGATGTTAATTGTACTAAATGCTGCCCCAAATCAAAATTAGTAATACACTCTAAACTAATTCCTCAGCTCGACTTTATCCAATGTAAGCTGCATAAACAGCAATATCCCTCAAACGTTTGAATAAGGGACGAGGGACTTTTACAATTTCAGTTGATATTGCAAAAGTCACCTTGACCCCGTAAAGCTTTATTTTAATGTTATGGATTCCAGCCCAAACTAGCCTTTTTTGACGATCGCTTGCTTTCATGATGCTCCTTCGCGGCATCATAGTTTACAAAAATGGATAAAGTCCGGCTAAGAACCTATTGACAATCTGGCTGGGTCAACCCAATAGCTTACTATGTAGGCTTTCGATGTTCAAAAGGGATTTGATGAAGGAGGCGATCGCACGCTAGGCGTTGCTGAGTATGGGTATGAATTGAGATTTTTGACCAAAGCTGAAAGTAGATTCTTCCCGCCTTTGTGCGAAACAAAATTCATCCCATCAATCAGCAACGCGGGATAATAACTAATCGGACAGAATTAATTACACAATGTCATTGCGAGTGCAACGAAGTGAAACGAAGCAATCCCAAACTCCTGCGATTGCTTCACTTTGTTCGCAATGACAGTAAATATTTTTGTCCAGCTACTTATCCACTTTGTGCAATGGTCATAAGATTCTCCTTACCAAATAGGTGATTGAGACATCTACTTCCCAAGCTAAAGTCGCTATTTAAGGTAGCCTTCTATCCTAAGAGCTAATTCTTACCTCAGTTCAGTAATGCATTACATTAATCAGTCTTGTTTATCGCAACTAAAGCAACCAGCGCTACAAAGCTCTAAATTTTATTTAAATGTTGAGCAGGTAGGCTTTATGACACACAATCTCGGTGGCTTTTCAGTAGGGAGCAACGCGAACAATGTGCAAAGCGATAACAATCAATACTGTAAAAAGGCAATTAGACTAAGCTCAGTACCTAACCCAATCGCAGAGCCAAAGTCTATCGATAATCCAAAATTTATTGTCAGTAAATGACGCGCTAAGATAAGTGTACTTATCAGGCTGTATACAAATTTTTATACAAAACCCTGTGATATTAATACCTCTTGAAAAGATAATTCAAGCGATCGCTGGCTTTGCAAGTCCTATTATTAAGGACAAGATTCAACGCAATGAGACTGTTGTCAAACTACTACAGCAATTTGAGCTAGACCCTGAGCATCCACCAAGCGATTTCAGCGGGGTCTATGTCTACAGCTTGGTAGAATATGGTGTTGGTAGACCCAAGCCATTGCTAGAAATTTTCCGACAAGAAGAAATTAAACAGGCGTTTCGCCAAGCATTCGACCATAACAATCCTTCAATTGTGTTGTCTGAAGTCGATAAGTTTCTCGATAGCTACGCAATAGGCGATCGAGTCCGCGATTTAGGGCTTGATGTTCGACGAGAAGTAGCGCAATTCGCTACTGTTTTTATTGAAGTTGCCAAACGTAGCCGCACACCTGGCGATGTTTTAATTGGTCATCAACTCGGTTCGTTACACAAGCGAATTGCTAGCATTCAAGAACAACTCAGCAGGTTACCAAGTTTAGAAGGAATTCGTACAGAAATAGCACGGTTAGCTGTGGAAACTAGTCCTGCATTGCCAGGGGGTTTTGCTACTACGGAAAATAATTGTAAAGCCATAGCCTTGGCACAACAGATGCGTGGCTGGTTTGAGACTTTGGGCTATAGGTTTGAGAAGTATGAAGTTTGGCAAGATAGCTATTTTGAATGGATTATAAATATCCCCGTGCGGCGTAACCGATATGACCGCATACTTGTGCGTGGGATTGCAGGAGAAGCGGGGCTGGGTGATGTCAGGACTTTAAGCGAGTCAGTAGCAACACAACTTACTGATGAAGGTTGGTTAATAACAGTTCGTCGCATTTCGCGGGCAGCACGTGATGAAGTTGAAAGAGATGAAAATCGTCACCTGGGGTGTTATACCTTTGATGAGCTTCTAGCTCAAGATGCGGACTTCAGTGGGTATCTAAACTGGCTAGAAGATGAGGTAAAACTAAGAAAAATTGATACTCAATATGTCCCTTTGTGCTGTAACAAAGAAGAAATCGATCCCGTTAGCAAACGTCAAATAGCAGTTAGTCGTTACGGTGAGCAAGATGGTTGGATTGACGGATATATCGACCGTTGGCTCGATGACCCAGCAAAAGAGCATATTTCTATACTAGGTGAGTTTGGGACTGGTAAAACTTGGTTTGCCTTACACTACGCTTGGGTTATATTACAACGCTATCGAGATGCCCAAAAACGTGGTATTGAACTGCCTCGCCTGCCTTTGGTAATTCCGCTACGGGACTATGCTAAGGCTGTGAGTGTCGAGTCGCTGTTTTCCGAATTTTTCTTTCGCAAACACGAAATTCCATTACCTGGGTATTCTGCATTTGAGCAACTTAACCGTATGGGCAAACTGCTGCTGATTTTCGATGGCTTTGACGAAATGGCAGCTAGAGTTGACCGCCAAGAAATGATTAACAACTTTTGGGAGTTAGCGAAAGTAGTCGTTCCTGGTGCCAAGGTAATTCTCACTTGTCGCACGGAGCATTTTCCAGAAGCGAAAGAAGGACGTGCTTTGTTAAATGCACAGTTGCAAGCTTCTACTGCTGCTTTGACAGGAGAAACACCTCAGTTTGAAGTCTTGGAACTGGAAAAATTTAACAACGAGCAAATTCGTGCCTGTTTGGCGTTCCAAGCCACATTAGCAACCGTAGAACAGGTGATGAACAACCCGCAACTGTTAGATTTAGCTCGTCGTCCGGTGATGACGGAGTTAATTTTAGAAGCACTCCCAGACATTGAGAAAGGCAAACCAGTCGATATATCGAGGGTTTTTCTGTATGCAGTACGACGCAAAATGGAGCGAGATATTAAAGCCGAGCGTACTTTTACTTCTTTGGCGGATAAACTCTACTTTTTGTGTGAACTGTCATGGGAAATGCTATCTACTGACCAGATGAGTCTTAATTACCGACTTTTCCCTGACCGCATTCGACAGTTGTTTGGTGAAGTGGTACAAGAAGAAAAAGACCTCGATCATTGGCATTTTGACATGATGGGGCAAACGATGCTCATCCGCAATGCAGACGGTGATTATGCTCCGGCTCATCGTTCGTTATTAGAATTTTTTGTTGCATATAAGTTTGCAGCTGAGTTGGGAGTGTTACCAGGGGATTTTACAGAGTTAGCAAAATTACAGTTAGATCTCAATAGTGATGCTGTGCCAATTGATTACACTTGGTCATCTTATTTTAGTCGTCAGAAGTCTAGAACAAAGAAATTTATACTAATTTTGCCACTGAAGGGATTTACAACTGAGTCACTAGATTCTCTAGAGAAAACTTTTGGAAAAGCACCTTTGACCAAGGCCGTGATGCAGCTGCTTTTGCCTTTACTAAAGGCTTATCCTATTATCTCCAAATCACTTACTCATCCCATTATCCAAATTTTATCAGCAACACAAGGCAAAACAGAGAAAGAGGTTGGTTATGTTGGAGGCAATGCAGCGAATTTGCTGCTAAAAGTTGATAAGGCTGCCCTAGAAGGTAAAGACCTTTGTGAGACTGTGATTATTGGTGCTGATTTTACTAATGTCAGCCTGCGCTATGTCAATTTTACAAAAGCAAATTTATCTAGGTCTATTTTTACCAAAGTCTTAGGGAATGTTCGCTCAGTGGCATTTAGCCAAAATGGGAAAGTTTTGGCTACAGGTGATGGAGATGGTATGGTTCGCTTGTGGGAAACTAATACTGGTAGAGAACTTGTATCTTGTAAAGGACACACCTATTGGGTAAATTCCATTGCTTTTAGCCCAAATGGTCAAATCCTTGCCAGTGGTAGTGACGATCGAACACTGAGGCTATGGAATATCCACACTGGAGAATGTTTGAAAACCTTACACGGGCACAGTGGTCGTGTATATTCAGTTGCTTTTAGTTCAGATGGTGAAATACTTGCCACCGGTAGTGATGACCAAACCGTTCGGCTTTGGAACATTCTTACTGGCGAATGTTTTCAGACATTACAGGGACATACTTACTGGGTAAATTCAGTTGCTTTTAGCCCAGATGGAAAAACACTTGCTACTGGCAGCGATGACCAAACAATCAGATTATGGAATATCAAAACTAGTCAATACATCCAGACTTTGTATGGGCATGTTAGTGGAGTGCGTTCAGTTGCTTTCAGCCCAGATGGAGAAACACTTGCTACTGGCAGCGATGACCAAACAATCAGATTATGGAATATCAAAACTGGTGAATGTCGTGACATTTTGCAGGGGCACACTAATCGGGTAAAAACACTCACTTTCAGCCCAGATGGAGAAACACTTGCTACTGGCAGCGATGACCAAACAGTCAGGTTATGGGATATAAAAACTAGTGCATGTCGTAATATATTACATAAGTATAACAGTACAGTCAGTTCAATTGCTTTCAGCCCAGATGGAGAAATACTTGCTAGTGGTAACAGTGACCAAACAGTCAGACTGTGGAATATGAAAACTAGTGAATGCCTTTATGTATTGCAGGGGTATACCAATACAGTCAAATCAGTAGTCTTTAGTTCAGATGGTAAAACGCTTGCCAGTGGTGGTGACAACCAAACCCTTCAATTATGGGATATTTGTACAGGGCAATATCTATCTACTTTATATGGACATACTAGCTGGATTAATTCTGTAATTTTTAGTCCCAATAGTGAAATGCTTGTTAGTGGTAGTGATGATAAAACAATAAGACTATGGAATATCAAAACTGGCGAATGCATTAATACTTTGCTTGGGCACACTAGTTGGATCAATTCTATAACGTTTAGTCCGAATGGTAAAACGCTTGTTAGTGGTAGTGGTGACAAAACGATTAAGTTATGGGATGTTAAAACTGGCGAATGCATTAACACTTTGGTCGGGCACACCAGTTGGGTTAATTCTGTCACATGTAACCCAAATGGAGAAATACTTGCTAGTGGTAGTAATGACCAAACAATAAGACTATGGAATATCAAAACTGGTGAATGCCTCAACACTTTAGTCGGGCATATTAGTTCGATAACTTCAATATTCTTCAGTTTCGATGGCAAAATACTTGTTAGTGGCAGTAATGACCAAACAATAAGACTATGGAATATCAAAACTAGTGAATGCCTCAACACTTTTCATGGACACATGAGTGTAGTACGTTACGTTACATTAAGTCCAAATGGAGAAATGCTTGCTAGTAGTAGCAGTGACAAAACAGTGAGATTATGGGATATCAAGACTGGTGAATGCATTAACATTTTGCTTGGGCACACCAGCATAGTATGTTCAGTTGCCTTCAGTCCAGATGGTCAAACTCTTTCTAGTAGTAGTAGAGATGGGACAATTAAGCTTTGGAATGTCATAACAGGTAAATGTATCAAAACCTTGAAAAGTGACAGAGCCTATGAAGGCATGAATATTACAAACATTATAGGTTTAACTGAAGCCGAAAAGACTAGACTCAAAGCTTTAGGTGCTGTAAGTAAGTAGCTAGGCGCAATTAAATATAAAACGCTCAAGGGCATATCCACCCTTGATACTTCTAGCTTCCATACCATCAATAACCCTCTTCTAAGAAACAGAAATGTTTCTTTACATCCATAGGGAATGCGATCGCTTTCCTCGGACGCTTTTGTCAGTTTCCGAAAACTTTTGCCATTTCTGAAATCTAGAGCTTTTGTATAGGAAGCGATCGCCAGATTTTTTTCTAATAACAAATACAACAGCCATTTTTTCTAATAGAAAAGCTTGTATTAATTACCTGATGAGCCTTCTAGCGATCGCCCTCTCGGAAAATGCCAGAAGAGGGATAAGTAAGTGGATATAAATACATATAAGATAGTTCGTCATTGCAAACGAAGTGAAGCAATCGCAAAGATTGAGATTGCCACGTTACCCTTCTCCTTCCGAGACGCTAACGCGAACGGGAAGCTACTTCTCTTCAAGACGCTGCGCGAACGCGTCTACACTTCGTTCCGTACCCTACGGGAAGGCGTTCCGTTAACACAATGACATCTTACATTTAATTGCGTCTACTTACTTAGCTATGCAATATTAATTGATGTCATTGCATAAATGGTAATTTTTTACTAAGAATGAGTCGGTGGTCGCTACTGTTTCATACATTTTGCTGCTGCAAAACCACTTTGCCCAGATGCAGTTTAAACGAAACTAGAAGAGTGATAACACCGAGCAACAGCCAACCAACTCCCAAAAAGAAGAGCGACTTTTAGAGTATTAGCCGCTCCCAGGACACTTGGTGTTTTCAGTGTAAGAAGGAAGAGTGGACATAGTGCCCACTAACTACTTCAATATGAATGTTTAACTTGTTAGGTATACTAGACACTACCGTTTAAATACTGAAAAATTTCACTCTTGCTATCAGAAGATTTAAGCTTTTGCTCAATCACTAGAATAGCAATAGCTTGCGAATCGAAAAGATACAGACCCGAAATTAAAAACAAATTGTTAACTTTTTTATACAGCTATCTAATAGCTGTAATAGTATTTAACCTTACTTTAGGAGTCAATAATTGTATATTTTAACAATTCATGACTCAGCCGAAAAATCATGAACCACAATACTTCGCGCCGCCTAGTTTTACAAGGCTTGGTTGCCAGTGCAATCGCGATCGGGTTTGATGTCTCCAATAGTTCGTGGGTAACATCTGCTAGTGCCACATCTATCTTTGAACGCTTACCTATTTTAGATGGAGTAGTTTACACCGATAATACGACACTTGCTGCTGCTGGTGTTGACTTCGGTAATATCGTGCATCGTCAACCCATAGCTGTACTTAAACCAGGGTCAACTAACGATATTGTTCAAATTATTCAATTTGCCCGTAGGCATCAAATCAAAGTTGCAGCACGCGGTCAGGGTCACTCTACTTACGGTCAGCCACAAGTAGAAGCTGGCATCGTCATTGACATGAGTACGCTCAACAAGATTCATTTTGTTGGTACAGACCGAGCTGTTGTGGATGCAGGGGTTGTGTGGAGTCAGCTACTGCAACAGACACTCCAACAAGGGTTAACACCACCTGTTCTTACCGATTACATTGAGCTTTCCATCGGCGGTACTCTTTCAGTAGGGGGTATTGGCGGTGCAACTCATCGCTACGGTGTACAAGTTGATAATGTTTTAGAAATTCAAGTAGTTACTGGTATTGGTCAGATCGAAACTTGTTCGCAGTGGCAAAATCGCCATTTATTTACAGCAGTACTAGCAGGGCTGGGTCAATGTGGAATTATCGTTAAGGCAACTATTAAACTAATTCCTGCTGCTACCAATACCCGTGTATTTCAGCTATATTATGATGATTTAGCTACTTTTACTCGTGACCAACGCTTATTGATAGATGATGAGCGTTTTGACTATGTAGAAGGACAATTGATTGCTAAGGATGCTGGTGGATGGCGTTATCTTCTTGAAGCAGCTAGCTTTTACAGTCCTCCCAACATACCTAATAACAATTTGTTGCTTTCAGGCTTAAACTATACTCACGGTACAGAAAAAATAGAGGATAAAACTTACTTTGATTTTCTCAACCGTTTAGCTCCTACAGTTGCCTTTCTCAAATCTATTGGTGTCTGGTCTTTTCCCCATCCTTGGTTGAATTTATTTGTACCCAATAGTGCAGTTGAAACTTTAGTTGGTGAAGTCGCTGCTAGCTTAACAATAGCTGATACAGGTCAAGGACCAATTCTGTTGTATCCAGTTAAAACTAAACGCTTCCAACTACCATTATTTAGAGTTCCCAAAGGAAAAATCGTATTTCTGTTTGCTATCTTGCGAACCGCAGTCCCACCAGATAATTCTCTAGTTGCAAAAATGTTAGATGATAATCGCAAACTATTCGAGCAAAATCGAGATTTGGGTGGTTATCAATATCCTGTTAGTGCTATTCCTTTGTTGCGTGATGATTGGCGACAGCACTTTCGTCCGTTTTGGAGATATTTAGTCAATGCTAAGCGTTACTACGATCCAGATAATTTGCTAACTCCAGGTCAAAGGATTTTCTAAAAATGTAAACTTATATTTGAGGTTTGAACAATCAAAAATTTCATGTTGTTATCTTCTAGGAGGGAGGTAAAAGTCAACCAAGAAGTGACCGATGAGGCCCGATAAGTTGATGTCTTATTTATTCCTGCACCAACATCAATATTTCTGTGAAAAAGATTTACTACCAGTCTCAACACAATCAATAGAAGCAACACGATTTTGTGGGATGGGGAGGCTGGGGAAGTTGGGGACTTGACCAGACACCCAAAATACGTGTATTTCTTATCCAGCAAGGGTATTACTTATCGGGACTTAAACAAAAGTTAAGATTAAAAAAGAGTATAATGCTGAACTAGCATAGCTTTCACGTTGAAAAAAGCTGATGAAAGAAACCACACCTGCTGCCATGCCTCCATGCTTTCTTTGATGGTGCCAACGATTTGATGATGTGTTTACTCATAAAGCTCAAAAACGAGAGTTTAGACATTATGTAGGGGGATTATTGGGCAAAAGTGAGAGAAAAAACCTACTCCAGATACTGAAGCTTTAGAAGCATTTAGAACAGCTATGTCCTTCCGATTTTTTGATTGGTTGACTCTCAATCGTGACCTGTTTGCTTCTTATAAAGCCAGTTTGGGCTACATTTGAGCTTGATTTTTGTTTAAGTCCCGTTAGGGTCTTAAGTAGCAACTGCGGTTCAGTCGTCAAATAATTACTCTAGTCTGTGAGATGGACAAGCGATCGCTTTTGCTGGTTAAGTTTAGTAAGAGCGATCGCCCTATACAGTTAATATCAACGACTGTGGTGCAAAATGTGGTGAAGTTACGCGCTGAAGTACTTCGCTACTGGATGGTAAGTGATAATCGCTGTTGTCGATTGTTCTGGATAAAGCTGTTCGCTTTCATCCATATATAGGTTGATCCTGTCAGTTTCCAACAACTCCAACTGCTTGTACTGATCCTGAATATTCGGACAAGCCGGATACCCGAAACTATACCGCGAGCCACGATACCTCTGCGCCAAAACATCCCGAATATTATCCGGTTCCAACGCTCGATTACTCGCTACCGCTTCACTATCAGCACCAAAACCCAGTTCGCGACGAATTCTAGCGTGTGTCCACTCTGCCAGCGCCTCCGCTACCTGCACCGCCAAGCCGTGGAAATACAAGTAATCAGTATATTGATTATCGGCAAACAGCTTTTGGGCAAACTCTGTGGCAATTTCCCCTACTGTTACCGCTTGCATGGGGAAGACATCAATTAACCCCGACTCCTTCGGTGCAAAGAAATCTGCAATACACAGCCTTTTTGATGACCTTTGTCTAGGAAACTCGAAAGTTGCAACCTGCTGCGATCGCTTCTCAAAATCATATATATGTAGAGAATTCCCCTCAGCCTGACAAGGGAAATACCCATAAATCACTTGCGGCTGTAACAGATTTTCTTCAATAATCCGCTGCTTCCAATTTTCCAAAACCGGATACACTTTCTCATTTAAGAAAGCCTGATATTCTTCCTTGGATTGCTCTTTTGGCTTGCGGAACTGCCATTGTCCCGCTATTAAAGCTTGCAAATCCAAGTACCAGAATATTTCTTCTAAAGAAATATCACTGGGTCGCAACAACTGCGTTCCCCAAAAAGGTGGCGTGGGACGTTCGATATCCACGGCTATAGCTTCCGAACGCCGAGTATCTAATTCCTTGGGTTCAGCAGACTGTTTTTCCTTTTTAGGCTTATCTTTCCCGACTGGTGTTTTGTGTCCATTTTGGGATTCTGCATCTTCGGCTAATTCATTTAAAAATCCCTGGAAATCATCCCAATTACCAGTCACCTTTGCTGGCATTAATTTATCCATGAAGTGCAAGTCAGAAAAAGCATCTTTACCATAAACAACTTTACCTTTGTAGGTGTTTTGGCAATCTTGACTGACAAACTTGGGAGTTAGCGCTGCACCACCTAAAATCACTGGTACGGTAATTCCCTTTTCGTTGAATATCTCCAAGTTTTCTTTCATGAAAGCGGTAGATTTCACCAACAAACCACTCATGGCAATACAATCAGCTTTGTGCTGTTCGTAAGCCTGGATGATATTTTCCACTGGCTGTTTAATTCCTAGGTTAATAACTTTATAGCCATTGTTCGACAAGATAATATCCACCAAGTTTTTACCAATATCGTGGACATCACCTTTGACTGTAGCAATGATAAAGGTTCCCTTAGCATTATTACCAGCTTCTGACTTTTCCATGAATGGTTCTAAATACGCCACCGCTGCTTTCATGGTTTCCGCAGATTGTAAAACGAAGGGTAGTTGCATTTGTCCTGAACCAAATAACTCCCCGACAACTTTCATGCCATCCAGTAAGAAGGTATTGATAATTTCCAAGGGGGAATATTGTTCTAAGGCTTTAGCCAACTGTTCTTCTAAACCAATGCGTTCGCCGTCGATAATATGGCGCTTGAGACGTTCTTCGATGGGTAGACTTTCATCAACTCCTTTGTCGCGTTTTGTCGTTACCCCTGCAAATAATGTGGTTAGTTCTCCTAATGGGTCATAAACGCAGACATCTCCCTCAAATTTCCGCTCATCATAAATTAGTTGCCGACAAACTTCTTGATGGCGTTCTTCAATCTTCGACAGTGGTAAAATCTTGCTGGCGCTGACAATGGCTGCATCCATTCCGGCTGTCATCGCCTCATGCAAAAACACCGAGTTCAACACGATTCGCGTTGCGGGACTAAGGCCAAAGGAAATATTGGAAACACCCAAAATGACATGACATCCTGGCAATTCTTGACGAATTCGCCGAATCGCTTCAATCGTAGCTTTGCCATTTTCTCGGTCTTCTTCAATCCCTGTGGAAATTGGTAGAGCTAGAGTATCAAAGAATATTTCAGTGGGAGGTATTCCGTATTCTAAAGCTTGATGGTAAGCCCGTTGGGCGATCGCAAACTTTCTCTCGGCTGTTCGCGCCATGCCATCTTCATCGATAGTACCAATGACTACACCAGCACCGTACTTTTTCGCTAACTCCAACACCTTTAAAAAACGGGGTTCTCCATCTTCGTAGTTGGTGGAGTTCAGTAAACACTTGCCCCCAGCAACTTTTAAACCCGCCTCCATCTTTTCCCATTCGGTGGAGTCAAGCATCAACGGCAGTGTGACATTATTAACTATGCGCGAAACCAATTCGTGCATATCCCGCACACCATCGCGTCCTACATAATCGACGTTGACATCGAGGATGTGTGCGCCTTCTTTGACTTGTGCCCTTGCCATTGACACCAGTCCGTCCCAATCTTCTGCATTCAGCAAATCGCGGCATTTCTTAGAACCACTGGCATTGAGACGTTCGCCAACAATTAGGAAAGAATTATCTTGGTCATAGGGCTGAGTCGTATAAATTGATGCTGCCGCAGGTTCTAAGCTAGGCTGTCTAACTTTCGGTTTCAGTTCTGCTGCAATTTCTGCCAATTGTTGAATGTGTTCTGGACGTGTCCCACAGCAACCCCCAATCACTTGGACACCCAAATCTTCAACAAAGTGCATCAATGACATCCGTAATTCTGTCGGTGTCAGGCGGTAGTGCGCTTGACCGCCAACGTTCTCAGGCAAACCCGCGTTGGGAATACAAGAGACGATAAAAGGCGAATGTTCTGCCAGATACTTGATATGTGGTTTCATCAAATCTGGGCCTGTGGCACAGTTCAAACCGAGAATATCAATTGAGTAAGGTGACAAAATTGTCAGTACAGCACTGATTTCTGTCCCCACCAACATTGTGCCCATGCTTTCCATTGTCACAGACACCATCAGCGGACGGCGATCGCCCTTGTTCGCAAAGACTTCTTCAATTCCATTCAGCGCCGCTTTGATTTGCAGCACATCTTGGCAAGTCTCCACAATAAATAAATCGACACCGCCATCCCACAATGCCTCGGCTTGTTCGGCAAAAGCAGCCTTCATTGTGTCAAAGTCAATATGTCCCAAGGTAGGTAATTTAGTTGTTGGGCCAATGGAACCCGCTACAAACCTGGGTTTTTCTGGCGTGGAAAATTCAGCCGCCACACGCTTAGCCAGTTCTGCTGCTGTCTTACTGAGGTAATACGCTTGGTCTGCCAAGTCATATTCTGCCAACACAATTGAGGTACTACCAAAAGTATCCGTTTCGATTACATCTGCACCAGCAGCAAGAAAGTCACGATGAACCTTAGCTACAGCTTCGGGTTTCGTGTGGACTAGGTATTCGTTACAACCTTCATAGTGCGATCCGCCGAAATCATCAGCAGTGAGATTTTGCGTTTGCAAGTTAGTTCCCATCGCACCGTCAAAGACGATAACTGGGCTATCCGGACTACGCAAGCGTTCAAGGAAAGGATGAGTCATATTTTCCTAGAAGAAATGAGGAAATTAAGTGAGTTTTGTGATACTCGACTTAATCTATTATTTTCCAAAATTGTCAAAGTTTCGGCAGTATGTAATGGAAAAATTTTTATATTATACTGAAGCTGCTGATGTGCCTATATTATCATTGTAAATAACGAGCTAGTTCATCTAGAGGTTTTTCTATGCAAAGAATTGAAATTTTGATTGCGACTAAAACATAGCGTTCAATTATTATCAAACATCAAGAACAGTATCTGGAAATAGTATTTTGGTAACACGCAATGGTCAAGATTTTGCAAAAGGCTCAAATTGGCAACTAGAAGATTGGAGAATATCTGAAATTTTTACTTTATTTAGTAAAGGCGAGCGCTACTAAAAATCACCTATAAACTAACCTGACGGCTGCGTGTTACAAATTATTAAAAAATAAAAAACCTGTTTGAAATAACCCAACAATAAAACCCAAAACTCCACCCAAAGTCACGATCGCTTGCAATTCATTTTTGACAATTCCCTCAATTGCCGCTTCTAAATCAGCGGGAGAAGTTGATTTTACACGGTCAACAATCACCTGATCTATTGACAAAATAGGAATGACTTGTGCCACAATTGCTTCTAAATCTTTTTCTAAATAACGCTCTAAAATCAGAGCTAACTCAAGACTTACAACTTCCAAAGAAGAACTGACAACAGGTGAAGCACTCAGACGATTGAGTAGTAATGAAGCAATATTTTCCCAGTTAACAGAGTCAGTTAATCCTTGTAGTAGATCGCTGCCACTGGTTTGTAGATAATGGCGTACACTTTCACGAGTAGTCTTTCGTAGTTGTCGCACTGTCCCAATTGGCAAATTTTGCAATGATAAATTTTGCAGGATTTTTTTGAGGCGATCGCGCATTTGCAAATCTTGAATCAATTCCTGCAAACGAGTATTTGTAGCTTCTTTCTCATCTAAACAAAAAGTTCGCAGCCTTGAAAGAGTATTGCGTAAGCCAAACAGATTTGCTACTACCCAATACGTACCACTAGTTTTTTCTCGAAAGCTTTCATCAACAATTTGAATCGTGCGATCTGTCAAAAAATCAACAATTGCCTGCCGCAATATATCTGGTGGCAAAACTACTTCTAACAACCAATCAGCCAGTCGTGTAGCTTGTTCTTCGCTGAGTTGTAATTCCAGCAACACTTGGTCAAAAATCTGATTAATTTGTACTTCTAAAAAATCTTCCTGTCGTGCTAAAACTTTCAGCAAACGTGGCAATGATTCTCCTAATAAATCACGCAAAATTCCTGCGACAACTTTGGCACTTTTATCATTTTTATCTGCTTTAACTTGTTCGATGGCCAGTTGCAATAACCAAAGAATTGCTGCTTGTACCCGTTCTGTTTTCAGCAAACGCCGCGCCAGATTTTGTAATTCCTCTGGCGTTAGCAGCGAACCCATGATCGTATCAGAAATATTCTTAGCCAAACGTTCCTGGTTGCGAGGAATCAATCCAGGAGTGAATGGTAATCTTCGTCCACCGATGTAAATTGCTCGGTAGGGACGAAATAACATTTTGATGGCTATATCGTTTGTGAAATAGCCAATAACTCCACCTAATATGGGGGGAGATACATAAAGCCAGAGATGAGACCAATCCACAGAATTTCGGATTTTGGATTTCGGATTTCGGATTTCAGATTTTAGATGAAATATTGATTTGTGGATTCAAAAGTCTCTGGTTTTTACCAGTAGACCCTAATCCAAAATCTAAAATCTAAACTTTACTGACTACCAGCACTCCCATCATACCGTTCGCAATAGGGTAGTGTGTGGCTGAGACAAAACCAACTTGACGGGATATCTCTACTTGCTCTTGTCCTGTGGGGAAGCGGTCTAAGCTAGGACTAATGTAAGCATATTCTTCTTTTACACCCATCTGTTCGGCAATTGGTACGACTATATTATCTAAGTACCACTGCTGAAAAGCGCGAACTTGCGGATTGCCTGGTCGATGAAAGTCTAAAATAGCCGCCTTGGCACGTGGTTTGAGAACGCGATGTAATTCTTGGAGACTACGGGGAATATCTGTAACATTTCTTAAGCCGTAGCCCATTGTAGCGGCATCGAATTGGTTGTCGTCAAAGGGCAAGTTTAGGACATCTGCTTCTATCCAGGAGATGGCAGATTGGGGGTACTGGCTTTGGGAACGTTCTTGAGCAGTTGCTAGTAGGTTTGGTGAGAAATCCACACCATACACTTGTCCTTTCGCTCCCGCACGCCTAGCCAAACGTAAAGCTAAATCGCCACTCCCGCAACACAAATCCAGGCAAGTATCTCCTGGTTCAGCGGCACTCCATTTAACTGCCATTTCTTTCCATATACGATGCTGTCCCAGACTTAACCAATTGTTTAACTGGTCATACACTGGAGCGATACGGTCAAAAATGGCACGAATTTCTTGAGTCATTGGTCAACAGTCATATAGTGAGCCAGTGTGGTCTTGGTGGTTGCCACGCCACTTCCTTCAAGTCAGCAGAGCCGACGACACTTGCTACCCTGCAAGAAGCCCTTCGAGTGATGCTCCTGCGTCACCCGGAGGGTCAACAAAACCTTACTTACTGTAAACTATGGACTATGGACTATGGACAAAATTTTTGCTTAATGCTGTCTGTTACTAGTAAGAGCGATCGCTACTAGTTGAGCTGATAAATGAATTAGGCTTAATTCATCTTCTCGTAAAGAGCAGGGTTGTTTCCACTGGAGTGACAATACCCCCAACATCTCATTTCGGTAAGTAATTGGAATAACTACATGTGCTTGCACGCCAGTGTCTTGGTAGTGACTCACACCATCTAGTTTGGGTTCTTTGGCTACATTTAAAGCAACTTGTAATTTATCGTTAGCAATGGCCTCACTTGTCAATGGATCTGTATCTAGCCAGTTTTTTACTGTACCTGCACGACTGTAAGATCCTTGAGTTGCAACCAGCGTCTTTTCTTCTAATAGCTGCAAGATACAGTTCTCTGCTGCGAAACTGTCGCTAAAAACCTTAGCAATTGGTGTTAGACTTGCCTCTAAGCTATGAGATGCTTGCGTCACCTGCACCAAAACTGTCAGCAGCGCCATTTGGGCATTAGCACGGCGCAATTCTTCTGTCCGTTGCTTGAGTAAGTCGTAAGTTTCTGCTGCCCTTTGCACTACCGCCTTCAGTTCTCCTGGGTCCCAAGGCTTAGTAATATATTTGTAGACTTGCCCAGCGTTAATCGCCTCTACTAAGTCTTCAATATCAGTAAACCCAGTGAGGATTATTCTGACCGTATCTGGAAACTGAGGTACAGTCTTGCTGAGAAACTCAGTTCCTTTCATTTCTGGCATCCGCTGGTCGGAGATGATTACCGCCACTTCTCCTTCTGCTGCCAATACTTCTAGGGCATTGATCCCACTATCGGCTTTGAGGACATTAAAATCACGTCGAAAAGTACGATACAGTAAATCGAGATTATCTGGCTCATCATCAACTACTAATATTTTTAATTTTTTGTTGCGTTCTAGAGTGGTCAATTGACGGCGACTTGTATGAATTTCGGCAACAGGATTATCCATAAGAGAATTTCTATCAGTATTCACCATTTTGTTACATTCCATACCCTAATTAATTGAGAATAGCCGTTAGAGCTTGTGTAAATTTACGGTTTGAGTTCGGGGCAGCTGATGAATTTAGTGAGTACTTCAAGAAATATCTCGCCACTCCAATTTCTTGTCTAGAGTCAATCAGTACAACTGTAATCTCACTAGTCAGGCATCAGCAGTCAAAAGTGCTAAACCTTGTTATATCAAGTCCGGCTAATTATTTATAATTCCCAAATTTATTCAGAAAGCCCAAAAACCCTTCTTCTCTGCTACTCTGTGGTCTTAATGATAAGTCTTTAACCGGACACGATATTAATATCGGCTTTGAACTTTAGACTCTTGACTGGGGATGTTTATAGTTTATTTGCTCCTACTTAACTTATGTGTATTATTCATAACTCATAATTTTGTTTAGCGGTAGAGTTTAGAGATAGTTCGCTGTTAAAGATTACAATAAGATTTGCTGGTGAGGTACAATCACCCTCTCAAGTAGAAACTCCCACTCCAGATTATGACTGACTTACCACCCAACGCTCAAAATTCTGAAAATACTGCTGATGAAGTGGCACAGGAGTTGCTGCGAAAGCTGAGACAAAAACAAGGCAACTGGGTGGAATGGGGAGTGGCGATCGCTTCTCTGCAAAAAGCTGGTTACAATCCTCAAGAAATTTTTGAGGCAACTGGATTTGAACCGATTCAACAAAATCAGGTGATTGTTGGCGCTCAAGTTTACAATTCTTTAGAAAAAGCTGGGGCATCGTCAGCGACGCGATCGCATTACGCCACACGCGGTAGTGATGTTTTATACGAACTTCGCCTACTCACCCAAGAAGAACGAGCTGCGGCGGCTGAACTGACCTTTCTCCACAAACTCGATGTTGATGAGGCGCGGGAGGTAGCCAAAGCAATTAAAGAGTTCTCATACTTGCGTACCTTACCGGAAGGGTTTTCTGCCCATCCTGGAGATGCTATTGCTTATCAAACTTGGAAACTGGCACGTCAATATACAGATTTACAAGAGCGATCGCGCCTGATTGCTAAAGGATTACGCTTTGCTTACACACCAACAGCGAGGAAACAAATCGAACAACTACTTGTAGATTTTACGGTTGTTCCCAAGCGTCCGGCTCCCCTTCTCCCCTTTTACAGATTAGAGTCTGATGAAGAATTGCCTCGGATTGTGCCAGTTGTAGGCGAGTTGCCATTAACACCAAAAGACTTACAAAATGTACCCTTGGTAGAAGAAATTGAACCATTTCGCTTAGTCAAGTTTGCCGGAGAGCAAGCTTGGGTGCCGTTACCGGGTTGGCAAGTGCTGTTGAATGCAGAAGATCCAGTGGTGATTTTAGCAAATAGCGATCGCTTCCCCAACCAGACACAAAGTCCGCCACAACAAGTAGTGGTAGTTGTAGATCGTGCCCAACGACAATGGAATGACTCCAGCTATTTTGTCGTTGATAACGCTGGTGAATTAGATTTTCAGTGGTTTGAAACTGAGCCAGAACTTCCCATACTTGGACAAATCATTGTCATTATACGTCCTAAGAAAATCTTTGACGAAGAAATAACTAAGGATTCCTGGCAAATTGACGAATAATCATTGTAGAAATTCAAGGTTTGCTGCAATAACTTCAGGCTTTTGGGAAATGTTTTTCTACATGAATCACTGCAATCCAATATTCCTGCATCGGTAAAGCTGATAGGGAACACCTATGCGGTAGTGTTGCGCGGGATCTATATTGCAAGTAGTATGCCCAGAAAGTTCTAGCTGCTGCGGATAGTCCCGTCTTCTTAATCCAGGGCCGACTATCCATAAATTCAGTTTAGATGTTACTGGTGCAGGCAACTGAGAAAACTGTTTCCAGAAAGCAGATAAATCAGGAGATTTCTGCAAAACAGCAAAATTATCCGAGTTAACAGCTGAATTGATTATTCTAGATTTATTTATGAGTTTATTAATTTTTAATTCCTCTAAAGGGGACTGGCTTCTGAGTTGTTCTAATGCTAAGGCAAAACTAAACCCTAACGCCACATCTTGATAATTACTGTATGCCACAACTAGCGACAGTGGTACAGAAGGTTCTAGGTTCATATTTTGAGCGACTTGCTCAGGTTGAAAAGGCTTTTGAAAGACTAAGTTAGAAACTACGAAAATACAACTAATAAATCCAACAAGTATAAATATCAATGTTGACTGATGATTTTTACTAATGCTGGCTGCTAAGAGGGCACAGACGCTGGGATAGTAGACAAAGGTATAGCGAGGAACAACCGTAATATCTTTACCTAAAATATAAACAATGGCAAAAAATTGTAACAATACAAAAACAGCAAAACTTAAAAGTGTTAATGTTGCTAAATGAGTTGTATCTTGTAACCATAAAATCTTTAGGTTTTTGAATATTTGTCTCCCTACCCCAATAGCAAAAATCAACATTAATAAGCCACAGATAGCTACAATTAGCAAAGGCTGATTTTCCACAGGGAGAGCGATCGCCATCAACACCCAACTAATAAGAGTTTGATATAGAGGTGCAATATGAGTGGGAGACGGCAACCAATTGGTTTCAGAACGCTGAAAATGACTTAATATAACGAGCAACCAAGGAATAAAACTAATCAGAACGCTGCTCGTAGAAATAATTAGAGCAAGCCAAATTTGACGTTGTTTCCGGATCTTAGCCTTACCCCAATACATCAATACAATTATTGTGGCAATTTCAGCAATGAAAGCTAAAGCAAAAAAGTAGTGAATATAAAGACCAATACTATTAATAATTGCCCATAAAATCCAAACTCCAAATCTGGGTTGCGTTCGCTCAACCATATCTCGCTGAATTTGCATTAACCCCCATAACCCCAAAGTGATGAGGAACATGGGCATGGTATAGTGTCGTGCTTCTTGGGAAAGGTAAACAGCAAAGGGAGAAACAGCCATCAAAAATGCTGCTATAATTCCAGATGCTCTAGAAAATGCGATACGATTCACACCATAAATTGCCGCGATCGCACCGACACCAAACAAAGCAGGTAGCGATCGCAATTTTGTTACCCACTCCGACCCTAAAGGAGTCATTAGCCTTAACCAACTGTACATTCCGCAAAAAAATAAGGGCGGATGTGTAGACTGAGTCGCGACATTTTTGGCAATTTGATTGCAACTAACCCCAGGCTGAAATGTAAAAATCTCTGGTACATACTCAAGTGGAAATGCCACATTCAAAGGCAGATCGTGGTAATTTTTACCCAAGCTGAAAATAGCAGTGATTACTTCATCCATCCACAGGGGTTTTAGGTCTAAATGCCAAAAGCGCAAGATAGCACCAAGTGCGATCGCCCCAGCTAAACCCAGATAATGTAGAGTAAGTCTCCGATTTGTCATTATTTAGCTATTAGCTAATTGATTTTTTTAACATTTTTAACCACAGATAAATATAGAGAGTTATTCATATCTGCGGTTTGATAACTAATTGAAAGTCTAAAATTTTATATGTCAGATGCTAATTTTACCGCTACTGTGCCTCCAGAATCTCTCCAATCAAAATTATCTCAGTCATCGTCGATTTCTTCTCTGCGGGAAAAAATTGTCGAAATTCGCAATGGTTTACGTCCCGGACAACAGCAAATGGCTGACTGGGACTCCGGACCACTGGCTGTTTCTGCCGTTCCTGGGGCTGGGAAATCCACAGGTATGGCAGCCGCGGCGGCAATTGCGATCGCTCGACAGTATGATTCCCCTGAGTCGAGGCCGTCTTCTCGTCGTCAAATTGTAGTTGTTACCTTTACTCGTTCCGCTGCTGCCAATATTAAAGCGAAGATTCGTAAATATTTACGAGAGGATTTATCTCTACCGCAAACTGGTTTTGCTGTTTATACTTTGCACGGTTTGGCATTGAACATTGCCAGCCGCCACCCTGACTTATCAGGTTTACAGTTAGAGAATGTCACATTAATTACGCCAAGCCAAAGCCATCGTTTTATTCGCACAGCAGTAGAGCAATGGATTGCTAATAATCCTGGTCAGTATTTACGTTTCCTCGAAGGTCAACAATTTGACGGAGAAGAGACAGAAAGATTGCGTCGCCAATCAGTGCTGCGGACAGAAGTATTGCCAGAATTGGCTACTACAGTCATTCACGAAGCCAAAAGTTCTGGTATACCGCCAGAAAAACTGCGGGAATGGAGTCAACAAACCACAGACGCATATGCAATTTTGAGTGTAGCAGCGGGATTGTACGAGCAATATCAGAACTTAATGCGATCGCGTGACTTCATCGACTATGACGATATGATTTTAGCTGCCCTACGCGTTCTCGAAAACGACAGCGCTCGTCGTAGCGAGCAAAACCAAGTTTTCGCCGTCTTTGAAGACGAAGCTCAAGATTCTAGTCCCCTACAGACCCGGCTTTTGGAAATTTTGGCGAGTGACGCAGAAGAAAACGCGGGGACGCAGGGACGCGGGGACGCGGAGACATTTTCCCTCTCTGAGTCTCCGCGTCTTCCCATCTTTGCGTCTCTAATTAATTTAGTACGCGTTGGCGACCCTAACCAGGCGATTAACTCGACGTTTACGCCAGCCGATCCGATTTATTTTCGGCAATTTTGTGAAGAGTGCGATCGCGTTGAACGATTGGCGACAATGGATCGAGCTGGTCGCAGCACCAGGATTATCATCGAAGCTGCTAATTTTGCTCTTAAATGGATTAATAGTCAGTGGGCAGTAGGGGCGACCAACAACGGACAACTCAAAACTGACAACCGACAAATGCCATTTCGCTTACAGACTATCCGCTCTGTTAATAGTGGCGATCCCCAAAAAGATGCTAATCCCGCGCCAGTGGCAAGGGGACTAGAACTATATACTCCCCGCGACATTAATCAGACAGTTGAATTGTTATCCCAAAGGGTAATCGAATTATTTGCCGAAGACCCAAGTAATACTCGTGCAGCGGTTTTAGTGCGGGAAAATCGCCAAGGTAGGTGGTTGGCAGAAGCTCTGACACCTGTGTGCAAAGAGCATAATATTATACTTTATGATGTGGGAGAACGCGATCGCCGCTCCCATGTCCCACAGGAAATTTTGGCACTTCTGCAATTTTGCGATCGCCCTCACTCGCCTGATTACCTCAAAGCTGCTCTAGAAGCATTGGTACAGCGACAGTTAATTCCTACCCAAGACCTCAACGCCCTTGCTAGTCTGCCAGAAGATTTTTTATATCCTGGCCCATTAGCAGCACCACAACCAGAACCAGTACAAAAAGCTTCTCACTTGTGTCGCAGTTTACTCCGCGCTCGATTAGAACTGCCTCTGTACCAATTAATTTCCTTTCTCGCCTTAGCTTTAAATTACGACCAAGCAGAATTAGCAACTGCTGACAAACTTGCAGAAAGAGTCAACCAACAAATAGCTGGCAACAGTTCTATGGGGGCAATACTATCAGTTTTAAGTGAAATCGTGAGTTCCGAACGGTTTGAACCTGTAGAAACAGAGGATTTAGAGGCGCGTTACACTCGTGCGGGACAACTGACCATTATTACCATGCACAAAGCTAAAGGGTTAGATTGGGACTATGTATTTATTCCCTTTCTCCACGAAAACTTGATTCCTGGTAAATTTTGGGTTCCTCCCCAAAGTCAGTTTTTAGGCAACTTTACCTTATCAGAAGTGGCTCGCGCCCAAATTCGTGCTGCTCTCCACGGTGAATCAGGCATACCAGACGTAGAACAAGCTTGGGAGGTGGCAAAAAACTTGAAAACTGCTGAGGAATATCGTTTACTTTACGTTGCTATGACAAGGGCAAAGCGGTTGTTATGGATATCTGCGGCCCAAAAAGCACCCTTTACTTGGAACAAACCCGATAATTTACAAGAACAAGCGCCTTGTCCTGTATTTCCAGCATTAAAGCGCCAGTTTCCTGAATGTGTGGTGAATTCAGCGGCAATACCTAAACAATTTGTTTGAACTTCGGCTATGCTTACGGATATTTTTTACTACAGATGCCGAATGCATAAAATGTCGCAGTTGAATTTACTTATTAGGCGTGGATTGTCCCCATACTCACTGGCTGCAACAACCCTTGGTGCAATTCTGACACTTCCTATACTGCCTAGTCCAGTTCCTGCCCAGTCTACCGATGGCGATCGTCCAACTCCCTTAGCTGAGATTAACTTGACTGGTAATGTGGATAAAGATAATCAGAGTGAGTACTTCTATAGCTTTATAGCCGATCCGGGTGAAATTACTGTTAGGCTTGATATTCAACCGAATAATGCTAATGTTCTGGTCGGGGTTGACTTATTTAATAGTGAGACTAAACAACTCTTATCCTTCGAGGTTCCAGCTTATAACTCCACAAGCGTGCGAGAAATTCAACGAGTTCAGATCGACCGCAAACAGCCTATTTTTATCAGGATCGGCCGCAAACAATCTAACGGTTCAGCTACCTATCGCGTTCGGATCGCAGGAGCTGTGCAACCAGCCAATAGTCAGCAGGGAACTACAACGGGTTCAGCGTCATCTTTAAATTTGCCTAGTCAGGGAATGCTCCGCCTAGAAATGGATGACGGTAGTATCCAAGAAATCAACCTCAATCGCATCCGTAGGGCAACCGTCAGGCAATAATCTTCAATGTTAAGGTACGACGGCATGAAATTAATTAATAAGCTATCTCCTCTATTCAACAACGCCCTTAAGTCTCATAAAGGCGTTGTCTTGACGCTAGCGTTAGCAAGCCTACTATCCTATGGCGGACTCACTGAGAACAAATCTGCTGCGGCTGTTCCTGGTACTGGCATTACTCAATTATCCCAAAGACCCCAGACGCAATCAAATAATTTACCCAGACCGATCGCGAATCAGATTTTACGGGATGCGTCCAAGCGTTCCGGTGTACCCAGGCGGGAAGTAAAGATTACCCAAGTCACAGCGAAAACCTTTGGAAATCCTTGTGAGTTCAATTTTGGGGAAATTTGCACCAAGGAATACAACCCCATTGAAGGCTGGGAAGTAGTTGTGCGAGTCCGCCAAAATTCTTGGACTTACCATGTGAATAAATCTGGAACGCAAATCGTTTTAGATCCCAAGGTAAGTACTTCACAGACATTGCCAAGAGCGATCGCCAATGCAATTTTGAGTGATGCTTCTAAACGTTCTGGTGTAACAATTAATAATTTGAAAATTACTCAAGCCACAGCGAAAACCTTTGGAAATCTTTGTATTTTTAACTTTGGGGAAGTTTGTACAAGAGAATACAGACCGATCGAAGGCTGGGAAGTAGTTGTACGAGTCCGCCAAAATTCTTGGACTTACCATGTGAATAAATCTGGCACCCAAATTGTTTTAGATCCCAAGGTCAAGATTTAATTTTTCTGATACCAAATTGGGATTCGATGTCATCTCCCTAGTTTATTAGATAACAAAATATAAACCCGCTGTTGCCAGCGAGTTTGTCAACTGATTAGGGTTCGAGCAAAACCTACACCTAATTTTTCATCACCGCATCTAACAACACGCCAGCACCAAAACGCACTACATCGGTACAGGGTAGGCCAGTTTCTACTATTGTTTGGGCGATCGCTTCTTGAGCCGCAAATTCATCTAGATGAGCGGTGTTAAGTGCTATACCCACTACAGGTACATAGCTAAAGGCTCCACCTGCACTGGCAACAGTTTCATAAAGACCGATCACCTTTGATAAAGGGGGAATTGCTACATGAGGATAATTACGCACATGATTTTGTCCTGCCCGATGTACTAATACCAGTTGGGTTGGTTGCGAACCACGAATTAAGGGTAGAGTTGCCGTTGAACCCGGATGCAGCAGCGAACCTTGTCCTTCAATGTGCAGGATGTCATAGTTTTTGCCATAGCGTGTTACCGTCTGTTCTACAGCACCAGCGGCAAAGTCTACCCGTACTGCATCTAAGGCCAAACCGTCGCCTTCTAACATCACACCAGTTTGACCTGTGGCCACAAATTTAGAACGCCAGCCCCGCAGTCGTGATGCCCAATGTAACTCTAGGCTAGTTGACATTTTGCCAATCGCCATGTCGGTTCCCACAGTCAACACCCGCCGACAGGGAAGGGTGCGTGCCATTCCAGTAGCCACACCTAAATTAGCGGGTTCTTTCCGCACATCCCAAATTAATTGCCCTGGTTTCAGCAGTGCATTTAACTCGGGGATATTTGCTAATGGTGTGTGCAAACCGTTCACTAAAGACATCCCTGCATCTAGGGCAGTTTTAATTTCCAGCCAATAATCATCTGGGATAGCACCACCTTGCGGGGCAATGCCAATTACTAAGACTTCAGGTTTGTATTCCAGCGCTGCTGCTACCGATGCCACAATCGGCACATCACGCTTAATACCTGTGAGTTCGCTTAAGGATCTGCCCGGACACTCGCGATCTATGGCTACTACTATCTGGGCTTCACTGTAGCGTAAAAGTGCCAGCCCTGTTTTGCCATGAGCTCCACTAATTCCTTCATGCAGTAGGATGGCTACTCGTTGATTAAGCGGCAGACGCACTGTATTGCACCCCCAAACCAGGTAAATCGTTAGGCAAAACTCTCCCTTCTTGTACTAATGCACCCGTAAAGGGGTCATCGGTTAAGTTGAGGTGACTATCTAAATCTAAATAATCAGCCAGTGGTGACAGATGTGCCGCTGCTGTATTGGAAAGCGAGCTGTCGGAATAGCAGCCGAACATCACCTGCAACCCATAGGCTCGTGCTGTATGTACCATTCGCATTGCCTCGGTTAAGCCCCCTGATTTCATGAGTTTGATATTGATACCATCCACGTAGTTTGCTAGATGAGGAATATCGGAGCTGGTAAAGCAACTTTCATCTACAAAGATTGGTAGCGGTGAATGCTCCTTGAGTTTTGCTAAACTCTTTTCTTGTCCCCGTAGCAGTGGCTGTTCTACATACTTTATACCTAAATCGGCCAGCCAACTGCATATTTCAATAGCATCTGACAAACTCCAACCCCCGTTTGCATCAACGAACAATTCTCGATTCTGTGCTTCTTCTTGCACTGCTAATAGCATTTTCCGATCTGCTTCTATACCGTCCGGATTACCTAACTTCACCTTGAACAGGCGAACATCAATATGTTGTAACCAGTCTCTTACCCTTGCCCTTGCCACTTCTGGCGAATTAATGCCAATTGTTACCGAAGTCGGCACTATGACATTGCGATCGAGTCCCCACACCTGCCACAGAGGTAATCCCACACGCTTACCTAGCCAATCATGCATTGCTATATCGAGCGCTGCCCTAACAGCCGAAGGAACCTGCTCTTTGATTAATACTTGCTCAATTTGCTGGCGTTGCAAGGGGCTAAACGTTTTTAACACTGGCACGAGTTGCTGCAAGCAGTTTTTGATTGTATCAGTTGATTGCGAATGATTGCCAACCCCAAATGGCGACGCTTCACCCCAGCCTTCTAGGCCATCGTGCAAAATCCTCACCCATACATTCGTTGTCTGCGCCGTTGTGCCGCGACTAATGGTCAAGGGAAATCGCTTGTTAACCGTAAATAGATTTACTTCAACTTGCATAAGTATGCTCAATCTTTGGCTAGAGCAAAAACAGTGTAAGTTCCAATTCTAGATTATCTGAGGTATCTGTTATACTTTTTTACATTCATATTTTTTCGCCAAAATATTTAGCTGCATTGCATTTGCCAATTCATCTATGAATAACTTAAAAAAATGGAAAACATTAAAATCAAAAATGGTTTTAAATCATCGATGGTGTCAGGTTAGACAAGATGAGATAGAATTACCTAATGGTAAAGTAGTAGACGATTACTTTGTCAGTATTAGACAAGAAGTCGCACTAATTTTACCTATCACCAACAACAAAGAAATAATTTTCGTCCGTCAATACAGACATGCAGTAGGAGATTTTTTCATAGAACTACCTGCTGGTAATTTTGATCCTTTACAAGAGAATCCTGAAGTAGCAGCTGTTAGAGAATTACAAGAAGAAACTGGTTATACTGCCCAACAAGTGAAAAAAATTGCAACGCTATATGATAAGCCGAGCAAAGATACTAATCAAATACATTTATTTTTAGCAGAGAATGTCATAAAGACTGAAGAACAAAACCTAGATATCACAGAAGAAATTGAAGTTGTATTAATTCCTGTAGAATCAGTTTTAGATAAAGTCATCAAAGGTGAAATATCTGTTGCAGGTACTGTTGCGGCTCTCTTGTTAGGTTTAAAATTTATTACATATTAATAATCAATTCAGAAGATATTTTAAAAGGACTTTTACTGTCATCCTTCTTTTGGGACTTCGGGAAATAAAAATAGAGAGAAGATTAACTAGCAATAGAGAAACGAATTGGATAAGCTCGAAAAACTTCATCAATTGAATTAAATTAAGAAAACTGTGTTTCATCTCAGTAATCTGGAATACATCTAACCAAGGTAGTAGCAAATGGAAGAAGAGATAAGGCTAAATAATTAGTCTCAAGTTATTAAGAAAACTTTTCCATGTCATGCCAGCTTTCCACTCTCGATGTTGACTAAATTAAGCAAAGGAAGTGGCAGCGCCAGATGCCACTGCTTCACACCTACAGTCTAAGCAGTTTTTTTTCGCACATCCACTACGATGCGCGTTAGCTTAAAAGAGCGCAAGTAAAATTTGTGTGACCAAGCAAGTATTTATAGCTTGACAAAAATTATATATCCTGCACCTAGGCTATAAAAACAATCAAAATATGAACCAGGTAGATTATTTGCGAATTAGCTTAATCGATCGCTGCAATTTTCGTTGTCAATACTGTATGCCAGAGGGGGCAGAGTTAGACTATATCCTCAAGCAACAATTATTGACTGACGAGGAATTGCTCACTCTAATTCAAGAAGTATTTATTCCCGTTGGCTTTACTCGGTTTCGTTTGACTGGTGGTGAACCTCTACTGCGTCCTCGGGTGGTGGAGTTAGTACGAGCGATCGCTTCCCTTCCCCAAACTCAAGACCTCTCAATGACGACCAACGGGTTTTTACTAGCCCCAATAGCGCAAAATCTTTACGATGCGGGTTTGCGGCGGATTAATATCAGCCTAGACTCTCTCGATGTAGACACCTTTGATCGAATCATTGGTAATCGCGGTCGTCCCCGTTGGCAACAAGTTTGGGATGGAATTCAAGCTGCTCATCGTGTCGGATTTGACCCCTTGAAGCTGAATGTGGTGGTTATTCCCGGCGTTAACGACCATGAAATTCTTGATTTAGCCGCCCTGACAATCGACAGACAATGGCACGTCCGGTTTATTGAGTTTATGCCTATTGGCAATGGAGAATTATTTGGCGATCGCGGTTGGGTATCTTCAGCAGAGTTACGGGAACGCATCCGCGATCGCTGGGGCTTGACAGAGTCCCAAGTTCGTGGAGCCGGACCTGCTGATGTATTTCAAATTCCAGAAGCAAAAGGAACACTGGGATTTATCAGTCAGATGTCGGAGTGTTTTTGCGATCGCTGTAACCGGATGCGCTTGAGTGCCGATGGCTGGCTGCGTCCCTGTTTATTAAATGAAACTGGTCAAATTAATTTAAAAACTGCTCTCCGTGATGGTATCAGCATCACTCAATTACAAGAGCAAGTCAGACATTTATTGGCAATCAAGCCAGAAATTAACTTCAAAGGGCGCGACTCAGGTACTTTAGGCGCATACACTCGTACTATGTCGCAAATCGGTGGATGAAAATAGTGGTGAGTTATGAGTTATGAGTTAAAGATTCTAACTCCTAACTCTTAACTCCTAACTCCTAACTCTTAAGCTTGACGTGAGTAGTATTCCACCACAAGTAGTTCGTTAACTTGCAGTGCCACCCATTCGCGCTCAATGACGCTGTTAACTTTGCCAACCAACTTGTTTTTGTCAAACTCCAGATGACTGGGGAGGTTAGCCAGACCGGGATATTGCAAATTAGTTTCTACCAACTTCCGCGATTGTTCTCTGTCTCTGACAGCAATTACTTCACCAGGACGAACCTGGTAGCTGGCAATATTCACTACACGACCATTAACCGTCACATGACCGTGATTCACTAGCTGGCGAGCCGCTGGTATTGTGGGAGCCATACCCAAGCGGAAAACAGTATTATCCAAACGCATTTCTAGCAGTTGCAGCAGCACTTGTCCGGTGGAACCAGTTACACGTCTAGCTCTACGTACATAGCGCAGCAGTTGTTTTTCGGTCAGACCGTAGTTGAAACGGAGCTTTTGCTTTTCCTCTAGACGGATAGCATACTCGGAGCGTTTCTTGCGGTTTTGACCATGCTGGCCAGGCGGATAAGCGCGTCTGGCGCTTTTACGAGTTAATCCTGGTAAGTCGCCCAAGCGACGTACAATTCTGAGGCGTGGCCCTCGATATCGGGACATGAGTTTCCTTAATCTAATCCTGTTTAAACTTTACCCAGACATACTATTATAAATACCTGCTAATGATAATTGCCAAAAATCTTAAATTTAATCATCAGAACTTTATCTTAGGGCAATTTCATTTAAGTGGTGAGAAATTCGTGGACGCTCTTAAAATTCATTAGTCAACTGAAATTTCCTGTTTTGCAGAAGAGTTACTGCATATTTGAGTTAGCATAACTTTGGGTGTTTGGAGAAGGGCAAATGTGCAAAACAGAAATCGGCAGAGGTGTAACACCACAAAGCAATTTTGCTTCCAGGATGTTCACAAATAAAGTAATTCGGCTAACAGTACCAATTCTAACTGTAGCTGGATGGTTGGCAGCGATCGCCCCCGTTCTGGCTATCACCGCCTCCTACAGCAATGATTATCGTGTCTGTGCAGGTCGAATCTTGCGGGAGGAAGAGGGTGTAACGCAACAATCAGTATCACAAGCTTGTGCCCAAGCATTGCGTCCGAGGGAACTGGCTGACTGTGTGGTTAACATTAAGAAGAATACGAAAATAGTTGCTGCGGATGCCCTTGCTTACTGTAGCGAAGCCCGCCGTCCTAGAGATTATGGCATTTGTGTGGTTGGTATCAGTAACAATACTGAAGAAGCATTTAATCCAGCAACTTTAGATTACTGCCGTCGCAGTTTGTTGCCCGTGCGTTTTGCTCAATGTGTCGTAGGCTTACGTAGTGAAATCAAAGACCTGCCACCTACTCAAGCGCTAGATACTTGTATTGATGGTAGCGATCGCATTGGTGGTCTTCCGGCTTCATCTACATTATTGCCAACTCAACGCTCCACGGAATTTAGTCCAACTTTCGAGACTAGCCCAATTCCTGCGAATCCAGGCAGTAATTATTAGATTCTCACTATAAACTCTTGTTAAATAGAGAAGCAGGAGGTAGGAATTATTCTCCTTGTCCCCGCGTTTCCCTGCTCTCCTGCTCCTCCGATTCTTACCCCTAACGCGTCTAAATTTCACTGCGTTCCACTCGCAATGACATAGTGTGAATTAATTATGCCGTTGTACTTAGCAGATGGGAATGCTACAAAAATTGTGGGAGTTGTTCGTTCAAAGCGCCCCACAGGCAGCGATCGCCACCTGTTACTGATGTAGAGAAACTTTTATAATGAAAAGTACCCTGACAGCTAAAACCGAATCCTCAATAGTGCTTTTAAGCCTGCTTGAAAGCGTGGTTCTGGGCTTTTATGGTTACTACATTGGTGAAGTGGTTCTCGCCACTATCCCGTTCAGAAGATTATCTAATAAGACCAGCCCAGGTCAGGGATCTAATTATGATTTAACCCTAGAGTTCAGATTAATTCTAGGCAATTTTGATGTGTGAAAATTTATGCCATGTAGAAATTTGCACCATTTTTAGTGTTTCTAGCCTGTAAGTGTGGAGCAAAGAGTTTCTCAGAAGTGAAACGTGTAACTTTGGCATTCACCAGCCGGAAATCCTAGCTGACACGATAATCTCAATCGTTAGCTTGAAAATAAAAGTATTTATGCGGGCAATTCTTGAGTTGTAGCCAACTGATTAATTAACTAATCTCCAACAACTGCTAAAAAACTAGTAGCAGCTTTACAAGAGAATATCTGAGAATTTTTATAACTAAAATCAGATAACTCAAATGATTCAAACTATACCAATTAATTCAATTCGCTGCTAGACTCTCCTTACCTCCTCTGTGTTTTTTGAACGAACGATAGACCCTTAGCCACCCTATGGGCATCTAAATCCATACGGAAGTATGTTACTCTGCG
This sequence comes from Dendronalium sp. ChiSLP03b, assembly GCF_034531165.2. Lineage (NCBI taxonomy): Bacteria > Bacillati > Cyanobacteriota > Cyanophyceae > Nostocales > Nostocaceae > Dendronalium > Dendronalium sp. ChiSLP03b. The sequence goes on from NZ_JAVRBR020000083.1 coordinate 35,000, forward strand.
GTTCAATAATCCTGAATTCTCCCTCGTCACGAGTTGAGAATCATGATTTAATTGATACACTTTTACTTCATTAGCCCAGTTAACCAGCGCCTATGGTACATGTTAAGCGCGTGGAACTTACCAACTTCAAGTCCTTCGGCGGCACTACCCAAGTCCCTTTGCTACCTGGGTTTACTGTCATATCTGGGCCAAATGGTTCCGGTAAATCTAATATTCTAGATGCACTGCTATTTTGCCTAGGACTCGCCAGTTCCAAGGGAATGCGAGCCGATCGCTTACCGGATTTGGTAAACAACACCCAAACCGCTAAAGGACGTTCCGCTATCGAAGCTAGCGTCACGGTAACGTTTGATTTGTCAGATGTCAGTAGTCAGTTGTCAGTTGTCAGTAGCAATGAAGATCTAACGCAAAATGACGACCAAACTGAACAACACTCAGCAGTCAACGGCCATCAGCCAACAGTTACAGAATGGAGTGTAACTAGGAAACTTCGAGTTACACACCAGGGAACTTATACATCAAATTACTATATTAACGGTGCGGCTTGTACGCTCACGGAGTTACATGAGGAACTCAATAATCTGCGGATTTATCCGGAAGGCTACAACGTGGTGCTGCAAGGGGATGTCACTAGCATTATCTCGATGAATGCTAAAGAACGTCGAGAAATCATTGATGAGTTGGCAGGTGTGGCGGCGTACGATCGCAAGATTAATCAGGCAAAAGATACTTTAGATGAGGTGAAAGAGAAGGAAGATAGCTGTCGGATTATTGAGACAGAATTAACCGCACAGCGCGATCGCCTTTCTCAAGACCGAGCAAAAGCGGAGAAATACCAAAAGCTTCGCACGGAATTTCTTGCCAAACAATCTTGGGAAGCAGTTTTATCATGGCGTTCCTTGCAAGCACAGCAAGAAAAGTTAGCGACTGATATTCAAACTGGCGATCGCACTTCTGGCGAACTCACTACCCAACTCACAACCCTGAATGCGGAAATTGTCCAAAAAACTGCCGAATTGGAACAACTTAATGCCCATGTCAAAGCCTTGGGAGAAGAGGAACTTTTGGCGGTACAAGCTACTCTCGCTACCCAAGAAGCGGAACGCAAACAACTCCAGCGTCAGCAGACAGAATTAACAACAGTTTCCCAAGACACTGCCAAGGGTCTGGTTCAAACTCAGCAAGAGATTCAACAACAACAGCATTCTTTAGGCGAGATTGCTCAAACACAGGTCGTAGAACGCCAATCTATCGTCTACTGTGAACGGCAGAGGGATGAGGCGCGACAAGCGCTCTTAAATTCGCGCGAAGCAGCAGCAGAAATTGCCTCTGCTTCCGAAGCGTGGGTGCAGCAGCAAACGGCATTCAACCGTCAAATCGAGACTTTGCTGCAAACTCTCGAACCACAACGTACAGAACATGCCCAACTTAGAGAACGTAATAACCAACTCCAAGAACTTATACAAGATCAAACCCAGCTAATTGCCACTTTAGAACCTCAATTAGCAGAAAAACAAGCTGAATTTTGTCGCGTTGAAACGGAATTTAACGCATCTAGCGAACCCATCCAAAACTTAGCTCAAAATCTTTCAGCTACAGAACAAGAACTGCAAATCCAACAAGAAACCCAAAAGCGTCTTTCGCAAGAACTACGAGAAAAACAGCGACAGTTGGATAAAATAGAAGCGCAAGCTCAAGCACAGCAGGAAGTGCAAGGTACTCAAGCTAGTAAAGTCATTCTGCAATCGGGAATGCCTGGTGTTTGTGGCTTAGTTGTGCAGTTAGGACGAGTGGAACCCCGCTTTCAACTGGCTTTGGAAATTGCTGCTGGCGGGCGTTTAGGACATTTAGTGGTGGAAGATGACGGTATTGCCGCAGCGGGGATTGAACTGCTCAAACAAAAACGCGCTGGGAGAGCAACTTTTTTACCGCTAAATAAAATTCATGCTCCGAAATTTACTCAAGATGCAACGCTGCGTTTGGCTAACGGATTTATTAACTATGCTGTTAACTTAATCGATTGCGATCGCCGCTATAAAGATGTATTTAGTTACGTTTTTGGTAACACTGTAGTATTTGCCAACCTGGAGGCGGCGCGGAAAAATTTAGGACTCTATCGCATCGTCACCTTGGACGGAGAATTGTTGGAAACCAGTGGCGCGATGACTGGTGGTAGCAACAATCAGCGTTCGGCGTTACGGTTTGGCAATGCGGAAGCGGCGGAATCTGATGAAGCCATAGCTTTAAGAAATCGCTTGGTTGACATTGAGCGGATTTTAGAGCGTTGTACTGAGGCGATCGCTTCTTTGTCTGCCAAGACAAAACAACTAACGCAAGAACTAACAGAAACACGACAGGCGCGGCGAGAACAGCAGTTACAGTTAGAGCAGTTGCAGAAAGACATTAAAAGTCTCACAGCACAGTTGGAGGGGACGCGATCGCAACTCTCCCAAAACAGCGAAAAATTCGCCACAGCTCAATCCCGTTTGGAAGTTTTGGATCGGGAATTACCAGGGCAAGAAACTCAGTTGCAACAATTGCGACATGCTTTAGCAGAGTTAGAAGCCTCCCAAACTCCTAGTGAATGGCAACAAATTCAGGCAACAATTAAAAGCCAAGAGCAAGAATTACAACAACGTGAGACAGCGTTACGAGAGGCAGAGCAAAGATTAAAAAATTTAGAAAATCAACATCAGCGGCTACAAGAGAGAATCCAAGAAGCAGAAGAGCGAATTGCCCAATATCATCATCAGCAAGAGAAACAGCAAAATCAAATAACTGCCCTCAGCACCCAGCACGCAGCACTCAGCACTCAAATTGCTGAAACCCGGACTAAGTTGAGTGAAATGGAACAGAGTTTGGGAGAAGAAAAACAAAAACGCGACGCTACAGAACAGGAAGTGCGATCGCATCTTCTACGCCAGCAACAATTGGAATGGGAACTGCAAAAACTTCAAGAAACTCAGATGAAGCGACGCGAAGAACTAGTCACTTTGCAAAGCCAGTTGCGGGATGTCGGAGCAGAATTGCCAGACCCCTTGCCAGAAGTTCCAGATAAAGTAGACTTGGAAGAATTGCAAAAAGAATTGCGATCGCTTAGCAAACGCTTGCAGGCAATGGAACCCGTAAATATGCTGGCGTTGGAAGAATACGAACGCACTCAAAACCGCCTCCAGGAACTCTCCCAAAAATTGCAAACGCTAGAAGCGGAACGCACCGAATTACTTTTGCGGATTGAAAACTTTACTACATTACGACAACTTGCCTTTAAAGAAGCTTTCGATGCTGTCAATGAAAACTTTCAGTCCATCTTTGCCATACTTTCCGACGGCGACGGCTACCTGCAACTCGAAAATCCCGAAGATCCCTTTAGCAGTGGACTAAATTTAGTCGCGCACCCTAAAGGTAAACCCGTACAGCGCCTAGCTTCCATGTCCGGGGGAGAAAAATCACTCACAGCCTTGAGCTTTATCTTTGCCTTACAACGGTACCGTCCGTCGCCATTTTATGCATTTGACGAAGTAGACATGTTTTTGGATGGAGCAAACGTAGAACGATTAGCTAGAATGATCAAACAACAGGCACAACAAGCGCAATTTATAGTTGTGAGTTTGCGTCGTCCGATGATAGAATCAGCCGAACGCACAATTGGCGTTACTCAAGCCAGAGGAGCCTATACCCAAGTTTTGGGTATTAAGTTACAATCATCCAATACATCTGCTTGAGTTTTTGTTAATAATAGTGTATAGATAAACCGGATTCGAGATCAGGACTCGGTATAGAATGACCTCCGAACAGATAATTAGGCGTTCCGACATATTGAATACCCAGGTGATTACCCGCGACAATGGCAAACGGCTAGGTATCGTGAGTCAAGTCTGGGTAGATATAGATCAAAGAGAGGTTGTGGCTCTTGGTTTGCGAGACAGCCTGATCTCTATTTCGGGTCTGCCGCGCTACATGTACCTCAACAACATCAACCAATTCGGCGATGTCATTTTGGTCGATAACGAAGATGTAATTGAAGATATTGAAGTTGAAACTCTCAGCAACCTGATTAACTGGGAAGTAATCACAGAAACAGGTGAAGTCTTAGGTAGAGTCCGAGGCTTCAGATTCAATGGTGAAACTGGTAAGATTTCTTCCATAGTCATCGCTTCTCTGGGATTGCCCCAAATTCCCGACCAATTTCTGAGTACCTATGAGTTTTCAGTGGATGAAATCGTCAGCACCGGCCCCAGCAGGTTAATTGTGTTTGAGGGAGCCGAAGAACGGGTGAATCAGTTGACAGTTGGTTTCCTGGAACGCCTGGGTATCGGCAAAGCACCATGGGAGCGGGATGCAGAAGAAGATTACAGCTATAGTCCGCCTAAAGCAACTCCAGCAGACAAACAACTGCCTAGTGGAGTGCCGTTACAGCCACCCAAACCCAGAGTTCGCACCCCTGAACCCATAGCACGGGAAGAAGAGTGGAATGAAGATTATGTGGAAGAAGAAAGACCACGGCGGGAAGTGATGAGGGCAAGACCCTACGAGTCCATTCAATACGAAGAAGACGAAGAAGAAGATAACTGGAGTGATGAAACGGGTAGGGATAGGTATCAACCACCAAAATACGAATCTCAGCCCTATAGTAAGCCATACACCGAACAGTACGATGATTACGACGATATAGACGGTGACGCTTGGGATGATGCTCCAAAGCCAGTGAATATTCCTAAGAAAGTCAAGGAAAGACAGCCAGAATACGAAGAAGAAGGCGGATATTAACTAATTAATAATTCGTGAGGGAGTTGCCGTCTTGGCGCTTTGCGTCGATGGCAAACTCCCGTTAGCGTAGCGTTAGCGAGCTTGCGAGCGTCACCCGAAGGGTAATTCGTAATTAAACCCGTAAATTACGAATTATTTTAAGACTACCCCAGCCCTCTCCTTACTTACAAGGAGGGGCTAATTTTTTAGACAAGTAGCTGGACAAGAATATTTACTGTCATTGCGAACAAAGTGAAGCAATCCCAAACCCCTGCGATTGCTTTGTTTCACTTCGTTGCACTCGCAATGACATTGTGTAATTAATTCTGTCCGATTACTTACCAGTATGGTGCGTTATGCTGTCGCGACAAAACTAATCCCTAATCCCCAGCTTGTTTTACGAAGGCACATTTGCGAATTTTGTCAAGAACCTAAATGCTTTAAGAATATAACTGGCGCAATCTTTAGGAGAGGTATTGTAAAATGATCGCCACGCGCTAGCCTTATCCTCATCATAGCGATCGCCTCGTTCGGGATGGTGTTCTAACCATGCCAAGCGCACGGCATGGCCGATTAATACATCTAACACGATATATTCTTCAATTTGTAGATTCGGGTTTTTGGCTGCGATCGCAGTTAATTCTATCAAAGCTTCAATATTAACTTGGCGATATTCGGCAGCTTCGATTTTATTGAGTAAATGCTCAACTCGCAAGGCAAAATTTCTCTCGCCAGCTGTCATCTCCGACAACATTAACTCACTGTCCAAACGATTACGGCGCTCTAATTTATCGCCAATCACCAGACCTTTACAATGTTTTAGCAATAGCCAAACTTGCTTGAAAAAGTCTTTTGGTACGCGGTTTAGCGCACCTTCTGCTTGCCTAAACCTTCGCCAACCGCCTGCTGGGACTTCCATTTCTTCTGCGATCGTGGGTAGCACCCAATCAATGTCACTTTCTTTTTGCTTGATGTGCAATGATTCTTGCTGGCGCAATAGGTTACTCATACCTGTATAACCAGTGAGTACCTGACGCAAGCGCATTTTCACTTCAAAAGGCGAAAGTTCCATTAAGTATTCGTAGGCTTCATCTTGAGTTACGTGTAACTCTTGAGCTAATTCGCTGGTAATTAGCAGGATGAGATAGCCGACTCGCAACGTCAGCAGTCCCCGAAATAGTTCGCTTTCCGATCGAATTAAGACACCAAGATAAATAATAATTTCTTGTGTGAGAACGCGATCGCGTATATCCTCACGACAAAAATGATTAATTTTCTCGGCAATTTCGTTGTGAGACATCGGCACAGCTATCAGCGAAGCTTCACTATAAGCTTTACCTACAGATATTTGCTTACCCCGCACCAAAATACTCGTCACTGCATCCGACAACCCGATATCAACCATCTGCCGCAACCCCGCAGCACGACGTACTACTGCCCAAATACCTAAATCTCCAGCTTTGGTGTAGACTTCATCGAGCAAATCAGCTACTGTAACGCGATACTGCGGATCGCCATACCCCGTATTAAACTCTAGTCCTTGCAAACGAATCAAAGTCTGCAACAACTCAATTTGCTCGTAGAGATTCTCTGACGATCGCAAAGCCGAAAGTAACAATCCCAAATTAGTTTCGCACTCCATTTGGAATTCTTGAGTATGCCCCAAGCGCCAGTTTTTCCCTGGATGATAAGCCAAGTAATAGCAACGTGGTGCAGCATCTTTCAACGACGACTGGGAGAAATTCTCATCCTGGAGAAAATCAATTCTTTGAATGCCAGCTGTCAGCATCAGTTGATTTAGTCGCCCTAATTTTACTTGCACGCCATTGCAAATACCATTTTTCAGTTCTTGCATCAGTTCTAGTAATGCTTCAGAACCGATTTCTAACATAGTGTGCGTTAACATTAAAGTCAGTGTAGGACGACCCAAATCACTCCAATATTTTTGAATGTAAGCAAGTTCATTTCTGATTTGGTCGAGTAGAAAATGGTAATCAAGAGTTAAGTAAAACTGTTGTGAATCTAAAAACGACGGCAAAAAGACAATTGTCTCACCGTGAATGCGAAAGATTCTGGATGTTGTCAAACTCCGCAGCCGCCGTACCGGACGACCAGTTAAACCGAGTTTGTCGTTGCGACCGATTTGGGTATAAATAGCTGAAAGTTCCCCGGCTTTTCTAACTTGAATTGGTTCTACTTGCTTGGGTGTTTGTGTTTCAATACCGTGAACTTCTAGTTTTGTCTGTAAATCCTCATCTTCTGCAAGTAAGGCAATTTGCACCATGGATTCGCGGTTTTTTCCCACAGACAAGTGTCTTCCCAAAGGGTCTATATCTCCAACTGCCAGCAATCCTTCACTTAACATTTGACCGAGAAAATATAAACTCTGTGCCCACACTAAGGGGATATTTTCATTAGGTAAGCGGGTTTGACTTTGAGGTGCTAACTTTTCTGCCTCTATCTTTTCTGCTGGCACATAATATAATTCTGGTAATAGATAACAGCCATTGCGTTCGATTAATAATGACTCTAAGCGTTTTTGATATTCTTTGACTTGTTGTCGATCGCCACGAAATAATCCATCAAGCACTAAATAAGTGAAAAATAAAGGCCATTCGCATTCGATATGCTCGAATTGCTTGAGTTCCCAAGGTTCGTAATGCAAGCGTTGAGAGTCTTCTAAAACAGTTTGATGCCCATCTCGCAGAAAGCGTTTGCAGCCATATTTTCCCTGGAGTTTGTTGATAATGTCGTTGAGAGTGCGATCGCGAAGCGTCTCCGTTCGCGTAGCGTCTGCTGTAGGAGAAGGAGATTCGCGTAATTGCACATCTTCTACTGCAAAAGCAGGATAACTAATAATACTCAACAGTGCCGCATCAATTTCTTTTGAACCAGATTCTCTAGGTAATAGAGATTCTAATGTAATCCGCGCACGAGCAACTTCATCTGGCAATACATGAATCACTGATGCTTGACTACCACGCACACCAAATAAATCCAGCCCGTTGATAGCTTCTAAGGCGGCTTTTGCCATACCTACAGAACTAGCGTTTAACTCGGCATTACCGCGATTAATTTTATTACCCCGTTCCCAAATGCCATAGTCTGGTGTGCGGTAAGCTCGTCCAATGTAATAAACTAAATTTTGAATGAAATTTACTTCATCAATCGTATAAATTATTTGCAATCCCGAAGCAGTCATTTCTGCCAGCATCAGTAAAAATATAGATGTGGCATCAAGTTGCAAATGTCCCCATTTATCATCGCCAACAACGACATCGCCAGTAGAGGTATTGTATTTGGCGTGTAACCCATTTAATAGTGACTGAGTATGTTTAAATCGTTCTACTTTATGCGCCTGTCGCATCATGGCAAATAACAGGCCGCGCATCAACTTGGTGACACTATGTTCTAATTCATAAGTGCGTCCCTTATCTTCATCAACCTTGCGGTATGCAAGTGCTAAACCCCAAACAGCCAAAATGCTGTAAACATTGTCTCGTACCCAAGCATCGGTGTAATCGCCGTGGGCAGTTATTGCAGTACTCGCAGGTAGCAAACCAGTAATCGGATTCTGACGTGCAAGGATAATAGTCTTGATTTGCTGGTAGTAATACTCCAGTCGAGTTTGCAATTCGGTGGCTGTTTTCATAATTTCATTAAGGGCAGACGAAATTTGACCCTGTGGCTGTGAAGTGAATTATGTAAGCCAAGCCAAAACACGTTCTGTCATAGGCAATGGGATTACAGCTAAGGGTAGTAGAAATTTCTTATTATCTCGTGTAAGGGTATTTAGTTACTCAATTTTTAACGAACTAAAACCGAAAATCCAGATTTTTTTAAATCTTTACAGCTACGTAGTCTATTTTATACATTTTTTAAATTATTTTTGTTAATTCTAGAGAGTGAATAACAATCATTCAAAAGATGCAACGAGAATTAATAGGAAATTAAGTACATTGTAGATGTTAGAGCGTTGTCACAAAAAAATCATTAGAAAAGGGGATTTATTATGTCTCTGCGCTATAACGAAAATCATGCTCCATTAGTGAAAGTAGTTTATTCCCAAGTTAAGATTAACGGTAAAATTGAGTTAGTACCATTAGAACTATATGCTGATGGTTCACTTAGACGGTCTGTTGGGTAAGTGAAAGTAAAGGCACGGCACCAGTAAAATTATTGTACACAGGGAAACATGTAGATGCCGTGTCCCTCTCAGCAAAATTTAAAATGGTATAAGATTTGAGCCTCTAACTAGCGCGGCGACGCACTAGCAAAATATAAAACAAGCACATTTTGATGATATTCCTCAAAGCCTTACTGTATAACGGTTCTAAAATGTGCAAGTTAAGAGACTAAGTGAACTCTATAGTCTCAACAAACTCTAAAATTCTTTCTTTCATGTCCTCGACTTCTTCTTCAAGAGAACCAGGATTTTCATCTTTCAAAAAACTACGTTGACTGCTCACTATATACAAGAAATCAGCATTAATAAAAGTGAGAAGACCCCGGTAAGCATCTAATCTGTTAGCAGTTCCGTTATTTTCTTGCTGGGAAATTGTTGAACCATGAGGCATATCGATTAACACGAAATAAGCTCCCATCATCGTGTCTTCTAAATATTCAGTATATTTTATCTGAGCAGTTGGCACATTAGCTAAAATCGCTTGTGGTACATATTTGTCTACTAGAATTGATTGAAAGTATTCTTCCTGTGCCACGGACTCTAGTTCGTCCAACTGTTCTAGAGGTATAGGATAATAATCAATTCTCAGCAAAGTACCGAAGTCATCAGAAAAGCCAACTACCCCTTCTTGACTTTGAACTTTACCTCCCTGTTGAGGGTCTACTGGAATTGGGACTGTAAAATTACCTGAAGGTGACTCATACAATTCCTCAATTATTGTTTCATCCTCGTCTGCAAAATATTCTTCATTTTCTGCTTCTTGAAAGGCGGCAATTACCTCCTGTATAATTTCTTCCGCTTCTTCATCTTCAAGTTCTAAAGCTTTCTGTAGCTTTTTAAGGTAAGGCTGTTTATCCTTGGGAATAATCAGTTCTTCTTCGTCTATTAGTACGATTACCCCTGCGGCAAAACCATCCAGCACCAGCTCGTCAGAGAGGGCTTGACTTGCAGAATTAAATAAGGAACCAAGTCCCTCGTCTTCTACAATGCCAATAAGTCTATCAACTATTTCTGTGATTTCATCTTCTGAGTACTCTTCAAATACCTCGAATTCCCAAAGAATACTGGCTAAGATTTCTGCATCTACCTCTTCAACAGCAGAATCAGCAATGGCAGTGACAACTGCAACTGCTGCTACTCCTTCTTCTGGACTCAGTGATTCTTCTGAAACTTCTGATGAATTAAAAATTTTGTCATAATTGGTCATAATTATTACCTCCTTTGCTTGCTAGTAATAACAGATGGAAAGTGACAATGGTTCACTGAGAAATACAGCGAACATTCTCTTAAGAAAGTTGCTAACACATAGTTGATTCAGTCTTTTTCAAGACATTCTCAGTATTAATTAAGACTGGCTGTGAAATACTTTTTGTACAAACTTCTGATTGTCTGTGCTTTCATTTGAGGCATACAAAAATCGCTCAGCGATGTTTTCATAGAAGCTGGGATCGGTCCAGTAACCCATGTGCCCTTCGAGTCCCCAGGATGCCTGATATTTCATTTCAACGTTATCTAGGTTCTCATAGTAATCCAGATGTCCGCTGATGGGGTCTTTCAGGTAATAGTAATTGACCCAATGGATTTGCTCTAGTTGGCATATAACTGGGTTTTGGGTCAAGTATGTACTTTGTAGTGCAAATTCTGGTTTGACGCGGAAGGAGTTAAGATGTTCTAACATCCGCTGTCGAATATACTGGTCTTGTTGTGCTGTTTCACGCAGAAAAAAAGCAATTTTATCCAGTGGTGAACCAAAGGTAATTAGCCCTTTAATCTTATCCAACAACAGACTTTTACTCTTATTTGGAGTTAGAGTGGATTCAATGCAGAGAAGGTTTAATGTGTCGTAGGCAATACAGCTCCCGAGAGAATGTCCAGTTAGTATTACTTGGTCGTAATTTGCTTGTTTATCCTTGAGAATTGCTTTTAGTAATGTTAGGGATTCTGTCAGTATTTGCTGGCGAATCTTTTGGTAAGGTGATTTTGGGTCGGTAATGCTATAAATGGCAACATCACCAACGAAATTAACTAAGAGCGGAGTGACAAGTTGTTTACTTAGTTTCCAGGCTGATTGCAGAAAACGACCTCTAAGAAACGGACCTACTAATAATAGAATTAACCAAAGTACCAGTCGCAAAGCTGGATATACAAGGTTAAATAGTCGGAGAAACATTGTGAGCGATCGCAGTCGGAATTGAAATAAACCTTTTCTTTTGTTATCAGCCAAAAGCCTCTGCAATAGGTCTTTATTTTCCTGGCGATTGTAAAACTTAATTGTGCCATCAAGTGTCTGCTCTGCCCATTGCAATAACTCAGGTATACTGATTTTATTTTCTGTATTATGCGCCCAGTAGTATTCGTGAATATCAACGAGCCAATTTTGTTCGCTATCAATTGAACTTACTCTTACAAAGCTTTCTGTCCAAATGGAGCCATTTGATAGTCTGCGTTTAGCAATTAAATGTTCTAGCTTCAAAGATAAACTCTGGTTATCAAAGTATTTGAGCAAATTCCGGGCGAAATAATCCATAGTTTCAAAAGGATTTTGTTGCCCGACTCCGTGAATGATAAAAAATGCTGTGCGACCCTTGGGAAACCTTAGATTAATATCTTGATGGCTCATAATGACCAGTTATATAGAAAATAATTTGGTTTTAATAGTTGACCCTGACGATCCATCTGCTGCAAATTCCTTTAATAGCTTTTGTGAAAATGACAGATGCAACTTATACTTACACTAGTTTGAAGATAAATTACTGAATACCATAAAAATTCTCTTTATAAATTGTCTTAAGAGTTTTATAAATTCCTGCTTTAGATATGCTTGATATGCCAGTATATTTTTGTAAAAAATATTGACATTTGGACATAATTATACATAGTAAATTAATTAATCTGGAGCGTAGCAAAAAGTGGTGCAAATGATGAACCTACGATATCTCACGACAAGCTGCGTCTAGGCACAGAAAACTTGGGAATAGGGAAATGTCTTAATCCTATGACTTAAGCCACACTTATAGAGATGACCACTGCAAATCACGACTGCTACAACTGCTGATTTTTATCCTCTAGCAAATGAACTACGCCTAGAGGTGTAGCTATAAACTAGCTAGCGATAGATACTTCTGCCAAGAGAAGGATGGCATAATACCGTTGTTTGTAGCGACACTTGGTACTTAGCACTGCTGTACTCATGACTCTGCAAACTCAAATTCTATGAAATTTTGCAGTTTTTATGGTAGAAACCCCTCCTTCCCAGTTTTCACCGGAGCAATACAAAGTAGATTCTGCACAAGCAGAAGTAGAAGCTATTATACAAGCACCGCCATCAGATACTGAGATTGACCTAGAGTTTCTTTACACTAGAGATATTGAATTTCGTCAGGAAACAATTTACTTTCTCGTGGTCGATCGCTTTTATGATGGGGACCCCGATAACAGTGAAGGTGTTAACTCAGAACTATACGATCCCACGGGACAAGATTGGGGTAAGTACTGGGGTGGCGACTTGCAAGGTGTCATCGATAAATTAGACTATCTCAAAAACATGGGAGTGACTGCAATTTGGTTGACTCCTTTGTTCGAGCAGGTTGAAGAGTTATTTGTTGGTAATGCGGCAATCCACGGCTATTGGACAAAAGACTTTAAGCGGATAAATCCTCGCTATATTGCACAGGGAGAAGACCCTTCTTTAAACAACACTCAAGAAGCGAAAAATACGACCTTCGATCGGTTAATTGCAGAACTGCACAAGCGCAACATGAAGTTGGTGCTAGACATTGTCTGTAACCATAGCACTCCTGATACCAGCGGTAGTAAGGGCGAATTGTATGACGATGGCGTTAAAATCGCTGACTTCAACAATGATGTGAATAACTGGTATCACCATTATGGCGAAGTGCAGAATTGGGAAGACGATTGGCAAGTACAGAACTGTGAACTTGCCGGTCTAGCAACTTTCAATGAAAACAATACTGAATATCGTGAGTACATCAAGTCAGCAATTAAACAATGGTTAGACCGGGGTGTGGATGCACTGCGGGTGGATACTGTAAAACACATGCCTATTTGGTTTTGGCAAGAATTCACTGGCGATATGAGCAATCACAAACCAGATGTGTTTATTTTTGGTGAATGGATTTACAGTAATCCCAGTGACGATCGCTCCGTGGAATTTGCTAACCATTCAGGCATGACACTTCTAGATTTTGGGCTGTGTGTGGCGATTCGAGCTGCACTGGCACAAGGTTCAGAAAATGGATTCCAGACAATTCAATATATCTTTGACCAAGATCATCGCTACAGTGGGGCAACAGAGTTAGTTACCTTCATTGACAACCACGACATGTCTCGCTTCCAATCGCTGAACCCCGATCCAGCGATGCTGAGGGTGGCGATCGCTCTGATTATGACTTGTCGTGGCATTCCCTGCATTTATTACGGCACAGAACAGTATCTGCATAATGATACTGATGGCGGTAACGACCCATACAACCGTCCAATAATGGATAAATGGGATACCGATACCGAGATTTATCGTTATATCAGGCTATTATCTGGCTTGCGGCGATTGAATCCTGCTATATCAATGGGTAGCCACTGGCAAAAATACTTGACACCCGATGTTTATTGTTATGTACGCCGCTATCGTGACTCTCTGTGTTTTGTAGCACTCAACCGGGGTGGAGAAGTCACTCTTCCAGAAGTAGTAACAGAACTACCTGATGGTGAGCATACCTGTGTGGTAACTCGCAACAAGTATGAGGTAAAAGACGGGAAGATTTATGACTTAGTACTCGAAGAGCGCGGAGTCATTGTTTTCAGTCACGTTGGGGAGCGGATAAAAGCGCAGACTATAGTGCGCGTACAACTCAACGGCGTGCAGACTCAACCCGGCGAAACTATTGTAGTGACTGGAAACTGTCCAGAGTTAGGTAATTGGGATATCAGCAAAGCATACCCTCTTGAGTACATCAATACCAATACCTGGTTTGCGGAGATTCCCTTTAATGAGAGTACTGGTAATCTGATCGCTTATAAATACGCTATGTGGCGCGAAGGGCAATCGCCCCTGCGTGAAAATACAGTACCCCGCCGTTGGGTAATTGCTAAAGAAGGCACCGTAAAATGGCGTGATACTTGGGCATCAGGACGAGAATCATAGAAAAGATCGAGTATCAAAGGGCGCTGCGGTCTTTCCCCCAGTGTTGATTATTTGTGAATTCATCAGGTGAAGAGCGATCGCTCTTCACCAATTTTTTTGGAATCGAAAGGCTAATGCCGAGATTACCCAAGTGCGATCGTTGTACATAGATTTGCTCATTCTATTTAGCTTTTATAGGACACCAGCAACAGACTGAAATTATCTTCTCAATTATTGCCAGCTTTTAAGAAATATTTTGATTACTATATCAATGTTCTAGGTTGTGATTTGAATTTACAGCATTATTGACTTCATGAAATATTTATAGATATCAAGTGATTTCTTGTACGGTTATGTTAAACGTTATCTCTCAAATTTTATATTTAATTATAAGTATTTTCTCGCTGGCAAAATAAACATATAATTGTTAACTTTGTTGTGTTAATTCATCAATATGAATTACTAGAAAATAACAGTTATCAATTTATTTTCTACTTGTTATAACTGACTGAGAACTTAAATTTTGCACAAGTCATATCATTGACCAGTAGATAAATTCTCCGGCTGATAGCAAAAGTAAGCTTGAGCTTTATTTCCAGGATTTTTAGTCTATTTCAATAGGTTAAAAATTTCATGTGTAATTTTGTTGATTGTAAGGTGCAAGATATAAAACTGTTAAAACTAAAGGAATTGTTTTATGGAAAAAAGAAAAGAAAATAGACGAATATTTTCAAAGATTATCTCGTTTATATCAAATCGTATAACCTTAATTTTGCTCGCAGCTACTCTTGTGTTATTTGGCGGTAGATTTGAGCTAGCAAGAGCAATTCAACCTAACTTTGAGGCAGCAAGCGTAACTCAACCTAACGCCGAATTAGAAATTCAAAAATTAACAAACTGTTATGCGCTTGGAACTGATGCTATTGGTAGTGGAAACCTCCAAGAAGGCAAAAAGATTTATCGAGATTGTTTTACTCAAGATGCACAGATCACGGCTATTTTCCCTGATGGGGCCAGTGAAACACGGTTTGGTACAGATGCTTGGGCAGATTTTGTCTACTCAGTATTCCAAGGAAATGGATATCAGGCTACTCAACACCTGATGGGTACGATAAACGTCTCAGTTCGATCCGATCGTGCAAAAATGTCCTCTTACCTCCATGCTACTCACAAGCGTTCAGATACTAGCATTGATGTTGCTAATGGCACTTATGAAGATGATGTGGTTCTCAACAGAAATGGGCGCTGGAAAATTAGCAATCGTACTCTCAAACTCATCGATTTCTTGAACTTGAGTTCTCCAACCACTCCAACTGCCAGAACTGCCCCAGCAGAACTACACATACCACGCATGAAGCAATAATTGCTTAAGAATGCGAATTTAATAAACACTAATTTTTGTAGTGGCATGGCAAGGCTAAAATGTTGCATTAAAAATCTCTGAAAAATTGAAGTTTAGACACATAATCGAATTTTTCTATTGCACTACTTTAGCCTTGACACGCCAGTAGTGGCATGGCAAGGCTAAAATGTTGCATTAAAAATCTCTGAAAAATTGAAGTTTAGACACATAATCGAATTTTTCTATTGCACTACTTTAGCCTTGACACGCCAGTAGGGTGTGTTACGGCTTCCGTAACGCACCATCCAAAGGTTTTGGTGTGTTAGCCTGCGGCATAACACAACGCCAGTTGCTATAACGGAGGGAACCTCCATAGCGCACTGGCTCCCCTACGTGTATTTCAAAAAGTCCTATATAAAATACTGTAGCGATTACTCCCAAGTTTGTAGCGATTACTCCCAAGTTTGTAGCGAATACTCCCAAGTTTGTAGCGATTACTCCCAAGTTTGTAGCGAATACTCCCAAGTTTGTAGCGAATACTCCCAAGTTTGTAGCGACTACTCCCAAGTCTGTAGCGACTACTCCCAAGTTTGTAGCGACTACTCCCAAGTCTGTAGCGACTACTCCCAAGTCTGTAGCGACTACTCCCAAGTCTGTAGCGACTACTCCTAAGTCTGTAGCGATTACTCCTAAGTCTGTAGCGACTACTCCTAAGTCTGTAGCGATTACTCTCGTGCTTTCTACCTTTTGCCTCTTGCCTTCGGACATGAGTAATTATATACCGAGAGATTACTGGTATAAGCTAAAAATTTTACGATCGGAAATTGCGATTTATGCTGAACCGGAATCGGGTTTAATTGAGGCAAGCTAGCTGTAGAAGTATCTTAAAAGAGCAAATTTATGTCTCGTAAAAAACGTACATCCCGCGTTTTAGAAAAAGTTGAGTTAAGAGCCGCTGGGATGAAATCGATTGTTCCAAGCATTAAATTTGACGAAGATTATACTTTAGAAAAACTGATTGAATCAATCGAAAAGTTACGTAACAAACTTGATGTTCATAATAGCGCTCTGGCTATAGTTGATTCTTCTTTAACAGAAGTTGAAGAGATGGAAAAAAACTTAAGGCAGCTTTCTGAGAAAATGTTAATGGTGGTTGCTATCAAGTACGGCAAAGACAGCGCTGAATATGAAATGGCGGGTGGTGTTCGCAATAGCGATCGCATTCGCAAAATGAGATCGAGCCGCTTAAAAAATATTGCAGAACAAGTATCAGATAAAAATGGGAAAACTGCATAGAAAACGAGGTAATTTGAGATTTAAGATTTTTGATTGAACAATCAAAAATCTCAAAGGCGCTTCTAATTCTGACGTGAGTTCGATGAACCTCTCCCTCCCAACCTCCCTCTCCCACGGGGAAAGGGAGGAGCAACGAAAAATTAGGGTTTTGGCTCCCCTCTCCGCGCCGGAGAGGGGCTGGGGGAGAGGTCAAAATAGGGCTTGTCGAATTCACGTTAATTCTGGCTTAAGCAAGCTCAAGCTATGGATAGCCTGCAATTGAGCCAACGCCGATTTAGCTAGGCGATCGCCAATCGAAATCTTCCAAATAAAATAATCAATCGCTTGGGTGAGCAGGGGGAGCAGGAGAGGCAGGGGAGGCAGGGGGAGAAGAAATTAGATACTGGTATTGGATGCAGGAATTGAGTAATTTAATTATTGGATGTCCTCAGAGAGGAGATAGCTGGGTAATTATTTCATCTCCCTTGCCAGTTGCAAAGTTAGCAAAGCGCTCTGCTAAGGGTGGTACGATGACAAGGGGATTGCTAAAACCAGAGAAAATATGTAGGCTCTCAAAACCTGGAATAGCACCGATTAAAGGTAGACCATTGCTACTAAATGCTACCAAGCAGTGATGCCAAGTTCCTGATAAATTCTCTAAAGCTGGTAAAACTTTCCCAACACTTTTTCGCAACCAAATTTCACTTTCTTCAGAGTTGACTTGAGCATGAGGATCTGTGAGAATACGGCTAATTTGACCCAAGCGCAAACTACCATCTTGAAACTGAATCGCACCCGCATCTAAAATTGGCGGTACTGGTTGATTACCATATTCATTCCATAATTCATCAACTCCAGTAGATTCAGCTTCGAGTTGAAACCGTTCCAGATTAGCTGGCATTACCAAGGTGTGTAAATGCAAATCAACAGGTGAAGTTTCAATAATTTCTGCGTGGGTAAAATACAACTTAATAGAAATTCCAGATAATTGTAGTAACTGTCGGCTGAGTCCACCCGCACAAATTACCACGTTAGCACTATAGTAATTTGTAGTAGTTGTTTTTACACCATTTTTTAGTACTTGCAATACTTGAGCTATTTGCATTTCACCCCCAGCACGGAGAAAGGCTTGAATGTAAGCTTTTGCTGTTTTTTCTGGGTGAATGTGACCATGTTTAACAGTTAAAGCACCTGATATTACCTCTCGATTTAATAACGGTTCCAATTCACAAGCCTCTTGGACGTTAAGTAAGCGAGGCGGTATGGCAAAACGAGTATAAGATGCCGCAGTTGCTTCTGGATCGCTATTGGCTGAAATAGTTAGTAATAAATCTACTTCCCGAAACTGAATATCAGCGTCTAACTCTTGAGACAAAATTTGGTAGCGTGCGATCGCTTCTTGGCATAATTGACGAGTTAAGGGTGTAGTACCAGACCAATAGGCAAGTCCACCATAACTATAGCGAGTTGCATTTTGGGGTGTTGCGTGTTGTTCTAACAAAAGTACAGCAAACCCTTTTTTTGTCAATTCGTAGGACAGTGCAGCACCTGTAATTCCACCACCAACAACAATCCAGTCGTAGGTTTTCATATTAATAAGTAGCTTGCAAACGTTGTAAAAGATATTCTCCCGCAAGAATGGGTGGATATATAGGTTGCTCTCGATCGCAACCCAAGCAAGCAATTTCTGTATCATCATTAGGATGACAGAAAAAAGCAATAGAATATCGAGACTGTTTTACCCTACTGTCATTGGGAATTATTACTCGATGCTTAGTCGAGCAAAACACATGATTTGTCCAGCGTTGCATTAAATCGCCAGTGTTGACCACTACCGTATCAGGAATCGCGGGGGCTGCAATCCAATCTCCTGTTTTTGTCTGCACTTCCAACCCTCCGACTTCATCTTGAAAGAGTAAAGTCAGACTGCCATAATCAGAATGCTCGCCAGCACGTACTTGTCCGGGTTTGGCGAGTGTTTGCAATGGGGGATAATGCAGCGATCGCAAGGTATGATGTTGTCGATTGTGTCTTGTAGTAAAAAAATCTTCTGGCAATTCTAACGCTAAAGCAAAGGCTTGCAACACTTTGTTAGCAATTTCCGTGCAGGCTTGAAAAAAGGTGAAAATTTCAGGGTTTTTGGCTGGAGATATAGAAGATACGGTGGGACAAGTTAATTCTGCTTTACTTACATTAAACGCTTCTTTTAAATCTCCTGGTTTATTGGAATCTAAGCTTTCTCTCTCAATCCCAACGTAACCTGTGTTACTAAATTCGTTACTCCAAGCTAGCTGTTGCTTCACTGTCAAAGGTAAATTGAAGAAAGATTTATTCAGTGCGAATACTTGCTTAACCAAATCTTTTGAGATTCCCGGATTTTGCAAGTACACAAAGCCAATTTCATGGCAAGCTTGATAGACTTGTTTCACTACTCTTTGCCGAGTTACTGCATCACCATTGCTGAAAGCAGCTAAATCAATTACCGGAATTGCAAACATTATGGTCTGACGTTATATTCCAAAAGTTCTTGGCCGAGTTTAAGTTAAAGCTAGAGAACCAGCAACGCGCTAGTGGTAGTTTAAATCAAAGTGCGATCGTTCCAGCTTATCTACTTTATCTATGTCTAAACCTGCTGATATCAGTACCAAACACCTAATTAGTCTTGCACCCGATAATTGGGTAAAATGGGTAACACAAATACCTGATATCATTGCAGGTGAAATTCTTAACTCAGAATTTCAGTGGCTCAGTAGAGAAAGTGATGTCCTCATTCGTGTTGAAAATCCCCAGTACGGAAAATTTCTCGTTCTCAACGAATTGCAACTGCGCTATCAACCAGAAATGCCACGACGGATGCGTGCTTACGCAGCCTTGCCGAAGAGAAGTATAATTTACCTACCTATTCAGTATTGATTAACAATATTGCCTTTGAAACCCGTTCCGTTACCGTCCTTGCTTCCCTTTGTACCATTCTCAAAGGTGGTGAGAATGAAGTTGTAATACGAGAAGCTTTACAAATTCTGCGTGCAGATAAACAATTAAACCAACTCGAAACAGTTCTAGCATTTTTTGCTACGTTTGTAATAGAAAGCGCCCTAGTCCAAGAAATAATGAGGTGGGATATGGCTGTGTTGCGTGAGTCGCCTTGGTATCAGGAAATTTTATGTGAAGGAGAAGCACGCGGACGAAGAGAGGAATTGTATTCAGGTATTGAATTGGCATTAGAGATTAAATTTGGAACTCCTGGCTTAGAATTAATGCCAATCATTGACCAAATCACAGATTTACAGCGATTAAAAGAGATTCAGCAAGCTATTAAAACGCTAACTACAGTTGAAGAACTACAGCAAGTTTTGTGATTAAACAGTATTCGCTATATAAAAAATTTGCCAGTGCTATGACAACTGCTACACCATCATTTAATATCCCCAAAAAGCTACCTTTTTTGGAGTCAATTTGTTGGCAGACAATAAGTGTCTATAAGTTGACTCCAGAGCAAATGCTTAGTCGCTATGAGCGTGGTTGGCAGTATCGCCAGTTATTTAACAATCTTGAAGGCGAAGAACTAAATTTCGTTAAAGAACTCGCCAAATATTATCATTCGTGGCTAAAAGCCAATTTATGACATTCATATTTGATTACCATAATAAAATTTTGACGATTCTTGAAAGCTTCAATTCTAATTTACTTAGAGAGGGTTCTGCTTACTTCGGTGGTGGAACCCTTCTTGCACTTGATTTTACAGAATATCGTTTTAGTAAGGATATTGATTTCATTTCTCCTGTAGGTACATCAGGCTACAAATATCTTCGCACAGTTGTATTTGAAAGTGGATATGAAGGACTGTTTCACGATTTGAGTAAAATCCAAATTGGACGTGGCACTACTGACCAGTATGGAATTCGGATGATAGTTCTTGTGGATAATCTGCCTATCAAAACTGAAATTATTGCTGAAGCTCGTTTTGAACTAGATCCACCAAGATATCCAGAGTGGTCACCTGTTCCTTGTTTAAGCCTTAATGACTGTTTTACATCTAAACTTCTAGCAAATTCCGATCGCTACATGGATGACAGTGTTGAAGCCAGAGATTTAATCGATTTAGCAATTTTGAGGCTGCAATCTCCAATTTCCCAGCAATCAATTGAGAAAGCGGAGAAAGCGTATGAAGTTATACGCCCTTTGAAAAGGGCGATCGAACGTTTTCAGGAAAGACAAGATTATAGACAGGAATGCTTTATTAGTCTGCAAATTGATGAGGCACAGATACCCAGAATTATTGATGGTATCGATTTGTTAGCTACTGATTTAGGTTTAACTATTACGCAAAGGGTTTTCAAAGAACAGCATGATATTTTTGCCGATTTAAAAATACAAGAGAAAAAAAACGAAAACTGAGCGCCAGATTTCTGGAACTGTAAACTCAGTTGCTGTATTATGACTGGTTTGCTAATCGGTTCAGGAAAAAGTTATGGCTCAAATTCGGCGAATGCCTCTGGTAATTGCGATCGCAGTTAGTATCCTAGTTACACTTGTTACCATTTTCCCAGGTATACCCGCACGTTCTCAGGCAATTCAAACACCTTCAGTTGTTTCTGCAAACCCTGTTACTCAAGGTGTTGACCTTGAGCGTTCATTCAGAGAACTGGGCATAGAAGGTTCAATTCTAATTTACGACCAAAACAACAAAAAGTTTTACGAACATAACGCTGCTCGCAACTCACAAGCATTCTTCCCCGCTTCAACTTTCAAAATTTTCAACTCTCTGGTAGCCTTAGAGACTGGCGTGATTCCCAATGAAGTAGCTGTTTTGACTTGGGATGGCATTCAGCGGCAAATTCCGGTTTGGAATCAAGACACCAACATCCGCCAAGCTTTCAAAAATTCCACAGTATGGTTTTATCAAGTATTGGCTCGAAAAATTGGTCGCGAACGGATGCAGAAATTTATCAATCAAGTTGGCTACGGCAACCGTCAAATTGGTACACCTGAGCAAATCGACCGATTTTGGTTAGAAGGGCCGCTGCAAATTACACCCAAACAACAAATTGAGTTTTTGCAACGCCTTTACCACAAAGAGTTACCTTTTTCTCAACGTACTTTCGATTTAGTTCAAGATATCATGGTCTTTGAGCGCACCCCCGACTATGTACTGCGAGGAAAAACAGGTTGGGCAACCAGCGTCACTCCTAACATTGGTTGGTTTGTGGGATATTTGGAACAAAACAATAATGTCTATTTCTTCGCCACAAATATCGATATGCGCGATGCTGATGATGCTGCTACTCGAATTGAAATTACTCGGCGTAGTCTCAAAGCTTTAAAATTGCTGTAAAATTTGCCACTCTAATAAATAGAGGCGATCGCATGTTCCAGCATTCGTTACTATTAAAAGGTTGTCTACTGTCGGCATTCAACGTTTTACAGCGATGCAGCTACACCAGAGGAAAAGAATATGTCGTTGCTGGAATTGAGGCTCGATACAACACATGAGGCTGTTGATTGGGTCTGTACGCTGCTGGCTGAAAATATTGATATGGATGATGTTCAGATCGCAAAATATGATGCTCAAAACTCAAGCGATCTGGATGTAGATGCTTCTTGGTCGTTTACGATTCGTTTGTATCTACCATACGATGTCCATGCAAGGGTACGCATGGAAAAAATTGTGAATCTGCTTTCCTCCTTGCATCGTACAGGACTAACAACAGCAATTCAGGCAACTGTAGTTGAGGAGAAATTCTTAGGTGCAGATATATCTAATTCCCTCGTTCGTCGAATTGGGAAAAGATTTGTTGTACTTACTCCAGATGCAGTTTATCAATCTGAGGCAGCAGACGAAGTAATTTTAAGACTGAAAACCACTCCTGCATTCGGTAGCGGTTTGCACCCAGCAACTATTCTTACCCTCAAATTACTTGAACGGTACATAGTTCCTCAGATGCATGTCCTCGATTTAGGATCGGGTTCTGGTATTTTAAGTGTAGCGATCGCCAAGCTGGGGGCAACAGTTTTAGCATTAGACAACGACAGCATTGCCGTACAAGCCACTCAGGATGCTGTGCAGCGTAACGGCGTAGAACAGCAGGTGACAGTTATTCAAGGAAGCTTAGGCTGTGGCAGCGATCTGGGGCATTGGATGGGTGGCGACACAATCGACAATGTGTCCAAAATCGAAGCAAAAGAAAGCTTTGATATTATAGTTGCGAATATTTTAGCAAGGGTGCATATTACCCTTGCTGAAGATTATCGGCGATCGCTTCGTCAAACTGATACACATCCAGGACTACTGATTACAGCTGGTTTTACCAGCGATCGTGAGGAAGATGTTGTTACAGCCTTAACAGAAGTAGGATTCGAGGTCATCGATTGCGAACGATTAAACGAATGGGTTGCGTTTGTTTATCGCATTAAGTAGAGACGCGATTAATCGCGTCTGTACAATAGTCAGCAGAGACGTGATTAATCGCGTCTGTACAATGGTCTCCCCCTACCTCCCCTGCTCTCTTATCCCCTTATCTCCCTACTTTGACCGTTGCTGAGATAAATCCATTAAATTCGCTAGCTTGTAAACAATCCTTGCACCAACATTGCCATCCCACTCAGCATCACCGACTTCGCACAAATCAAAGCCAATGATTTTTCTACCACTATTAACCAATTCTCGGAACAGACAAAAAGTTTGCTCTAATTCCAGTCCGCCTGGAACAGGAGTACCCGTACTCGAACAGAGTTTGGGGTCGAGTCCATCTACATCAAAGCTAATGTGAACGTATTCAGGTAAATGAGCGATGATTTCGCGGCATAAATCAATCCAAGTTGTTCCAGAATAAAGCTTTTGTTTAATAGCTGGGTCGTAATAAGCGACAATGCGATCGCTATGGTCAATCATTTGCACTTCATCGTGAGAAATATCGCGTAAAGCCACCTGCACTAACTTGGAAATTTGCGGTATCTTCATCGCATTAAACATAATTGACGCATGAGAAAATTCAAATCCCTCATAGGCATCGCGTAAATCTGCGTGTGCATCGATGTGCAAAATGCCAAAATTGTCGTAGTTAGCTGCTAATGCTTGGAAATAACCTAACGGCGAACTGTGATCTCCACCAATCACCGCAACTCGCTTACCATTTTTGATTGCTTCTTGAGACTGTGTAAACAACCATTGATTCACCTGTTGACAAGCTTGATTAATTTCTGTCAGGACAGGTGTTAAATCTGGTGTTTCTGTTAGAGGTTTGCCTTGTGCTAATCGTTCAATAACTTTTGCTGCTAAGGCGCGGAAGTATGTGTTTTTCTCTAAAATATCTTGGGAAATTTCCTCCATGAAAATTCCCTGTTTCCAGCCATCAGGATGGTCAAAATCGAACAAATCTAGTTGAACTGAAGCATCTAGAATTCTCTGCGGGCCGTTGGCTGTGCCAGCACCATAAGAAACGGTAACTTCCCACGGCACGGCAAAGACAATCAAGTTTGCAGACTCGTAATCGAATGGCAAACCCAAAAGATTGCCATTGATTTCACCTATGCCGCTGGGATTGTAGTCCTGAAGTTGATTACTCATTGATGTCTTTCAGATTTACGTGGGTAGACAGCACGCCGCCTAGTGGACACCTGTATTGTAGTAGAGCAAATTATGCTCTGAGGCGTTAGCAGTTAATCTCTAGGTAAAATTTGTCTTAAACTTTCTGGTATTATGCGTTCAAAGAAACGCTCGATCGCTCTACTGTTTTGTTCGTATAAAATACCCAAATAGATAATGCATAATCCCACAACAGTCAGTGCCACCGGAAATAGTACGGCATCCTGAAAAACGGATTGGGCAAGGTGTCCCAAATACGCAAATACTCCTATTGCGCCAAAAATTATAAAAACTTTTCGTTTCAATAACACCGACAGTACTATTAATCCCAAATTAATCAAACAATATATAAATTTTTGCAATTCATTACTGTCTCCTGTGAAAGAAAGACCGAACCAGAAAGCGAGTAATCCAAACAAATACAACCAAAAAGCAAAATCTCCATCCCGTCTGCGCGTGCGAATATCGACTAGGTAGGCAACGATTAAACACGCTATCCCAAACCACATGGAAACTAATAATCGTTGCTTCCAATTAAAATTCGCTTCACCAAATAGTATTGGTGTTATATCCATCGACATGAAATACAGTGAAAAGGCAATGGGAGCAGTCAAAAATGGAAACCGTACAAACTTGAGTGCGATTAACCCAGCAATAATAGTTCCCAACTCCATGAGAAACCAGCTGCCTTTGACCCAACTATAGAAATCACGATATGTACCAGGATCGCCTTGAGTCCAAAATCCCGTCCATCTTTGCAGTCCGTAAATGACTAAAGGAGCCATGGAAACTGCTATCGTAAATAGCAATCCTCCAGGAATTTTGAGATTTTGGCGAAACCACATATCCCTACCTGTGAGGACAAAGCACAAGGCATAAACGCTAGCTAAAAGAAAAATTCCACCACCACCAAACGACTCCCACGCCAATGTCATGAACCAAGTCATGGCGGAAATCACAATCAACGCACCAAAGTAAAAAGCTACATTGGCAAAATTAAATTGGGGGCGCTCGCTGTTACGCTCAGATAGTGCTTTCCAAAGTGCATCTGCTTGTTCCACAGAAATTAAACCTTGCGAAGCAGCCCATTGCAAATCTTCTTTATCAAATTTCATATGACTGATGACGAATGAATCCCAACAGTCTAGCAAGTGAATTTGCAATTTTATTGATGTAATAGCTTAGTGCTTAACTATACGTTATTCGCTTACAACAATGCTTCTATTACTCGATCGAAATTGCGAAGATACACTTTTTCGTTATATTCTTGCCACTTTTGATTTGAAGAGTAAGGTAAGCGTTTTAACGTTACCTCTTGTACGTAAGCCATCAATGGACGACGAAGACGTTCGTATTTCTCAAAAGCTGTGGCTATAGCTTGTGTATCATCCCAGCGATTGTTTTGGGCAATGTTTGCGATCGCAGTTACTATTGCTAATGCATCTTCCAATCCTTGATTCGCCCCTTGAGCCATAAAAGGAGGCATTCCGTGCGCTGCATCTCCCACTAAGACAACGCGCCCTGCACTCCAGGCTGGCTGTTTGATAGAGCGATCGCTATTATTGTCAGAACTAATAGCGCGGTGAATGTAAAATGGACGCTGCTGCATATTCGCAGGAGGAGATATCCGCACTAATTGGATAAGTACATCAGAAAAGCTTGCTTTCTCGAATTTCTGCACAGCTAACTCTACTAGGGAACTTCCAGACTTACCTTGCAATAACTCCAAAGGCAAAGCTATATGTATGGTATATCCAATTTGACCATTTGGTCTGCGAAATAATAGCATCCTTGTGCCATCCACATCAGTAGGTTCTGTGGATATTTCATCATTACAAATTGTCAAAATAGGTGAGTTTTCAAAGAATTTCTCTTCCAATTCTGCCCGTAGTTCGTTTGGTATGTCGGTTATTTCCGTACAATATATAGATGCATAGCCAGAATATTCAGGTCGTGCATAAAGACTATCTGAGTAAAGCACTCTACGAATTGTAGAATTAATCCCGTCTGCTGCAACAATTAGTTTAGCTCGGATTGATTTTGTTTCTGATCGTTGGTAGGCAATATCTGAATTTTGTGGCTGCACTTCCTTAGATTGCTGCCCGTTTGTCCAATGTGCGTAAGGGTTAGCTTCTGTACCTTTGTCAGATACATAATCAAGCCGGATGCACTCATTTTCTGGCTCATTTACAACGTTGATGCAACGATGATTAGCTTTAACTAAGTCTTGAGGCAGCAAGTTTCTTAGGGTAGTTTGCAATTCATACCAAGACAGTGAAACTCGTCCCTCGCCATAATCTTGAAACCACTCATCGAACCCAAGAGGAACTGTCCGAATTCGCTCGCCTTGCAAATTTTTGAAAACCCATTCTAATGTAGTTTTGGTAGGTGTTGGTTCCTCATTTGTCTTTTCATCAGACTGCTTAAGATTTAAAAACCCAAGGTTATGTTTCTTGACTTCGTCATAAGCATTAGGATCTAAATATTTAATAGCTTTTAATCCGTTGGGAAGAATATCCAAGACTTGCCCAACTTGACGAAAGGCGCGAGTTTGGTCGATGACAAGAATATTTTCAATGCCACGTTTACGCAAACCAACAGCTGTTGCTAACCCCACAGGCCCAGCGCCAACCACTAAAACATCGTATATTCCTGTGGGAGAAGATGAGGAAACAACAGCTTCAGCTAAGGTGTCAATATTGGTTGATATGTCTGCGGGTGTATGAAGACTTGATTTAGATTCTGACATTTTTATACAGGAAAAATGTGGATTGGTACTCAGTAAAGTGAAAAAGAATAGCTATCAAGTAACATACCATCACAAAATAATCTTAATTGATTAGATTGCGATCGCTCCTCTCAACATACTAGCTACTAGCACGAGCAGGTTTTCATCAGATATCGCCTTTTTTACTCGACAGTTCGTGTTTGGAAGTGGAATGGTGAGGGTTGGAGGGTAAGCGATCGCCCTATTTACTCGACAATTTGTGTTTGCAAGGTGAATTATGAGGGTTAGAAGGGGAGCGATCGCCTTTTTTGCTCGACAGTTCGTGTTCAGAAGTGAAATGATGAGGGTTGAAAGGGGAGCGATCGCTTTTTTTGCTCGACAGTTCGTGTTCTGAGGTTGAATGTTGAGGGTTTGAGGGGGAGCGATCGCCTTTTTTACCCTTTATACTGACTAAATCAGTGATTAGCTTGGGTTTAGTGGTGCTATTGCTTCAATGCAATCCTTGATACAAGATAAATTATTAATTAACTCTATTTGCTGCGTAAAAGCGCAGTGGCTTGTTGTCAGACATTGTGTTGATAGAAACTCTGCTCATGACCAACGAAGAACTGCTGCAAATCATTGAAAAAGCTGCTAGAGACAAAGCGACAACATTAGACCTTTCTGGTAAAAGCTTAACAACGCTGCCAGAAGAAATTAGTCAACTCTTCAACCTCAAGGAGCTTGACCTTAGCTACAATCGACTGGCGAGACTGCCAGCAGTAATTGGTCAACTCTACAATCTCAGCCTGTTTTACTTGAGCTACAATCAACTGACGAGTCTGCCAGCAGAGATTGGTCAGCTCTCCAACCTCAGGGAGCTTTACCTCTACTTTAATCAACTGACGAATCTGCCAAAAGAGATTGGTCAACTCTCCAACCTTAGTGGACTTTACCTCAGCTCCAATCAACTGACGAATCTGCCAGCGGTGATTGGTCAACTTTCCAACCTCAGGAAGCTTCACCTCTACTCTAATCAACTGACGAGTCTACCAGTAGAGATTGGTCAACTTTTCAACCTTAGTGGACTTTACCTCAGCTCCAATCAACTGACGAATCTGCCAGCAGTGATTGGTCAACTTTTCAACCTCAGGGAGCTTTACCTCTACTCTAATCAACTGACGAGTCTGCCAAAAGAGATTGGTCAACTCTCTAACCTCAGCACACTTGAGCTTAGCTTTAATCAATTGACGAGTCTACCAGAAGAGATTGGTCAACTCTCCAACCTTAGCCAGCTTTACCTCAGCAATAATCAATTTACGATGCTGCCAGTAGAAATTGGTCAATTCTCCAACCTCAGCCAACTTGACCTTAGCAACAATCAACTGACGATGCTGCCAGTAGTGATTGGTCAATTCTCCAACCTCAGCCAACTTGACCTCAGTAACAATCAACTGACGACGCTGCCAGCAGAGATTGGTCAACTCTCCAATCTCAACGTACTTTACCTTGACGGTAATCAACTGAAGACCCTGCCAACAGAGATTGGTCAACTCTCCAATCTCAGCGTGCTTGATCTCAGCGATAATCCCCTAAAATCACTTCCACCAGAAATCCGTATAAATGGGTTTAGAGCAATTCTCAACTTTTACAGACAACAGCTAGAACAAGAAACCGATCGCCTCTATGAAGCCAAATTATTAATTGTGGGAGAAGCTGGTGCAGGTAAAACTACCCTAGTTAAAAAAATTCAAAATGCCAATTATCAGTTACCGCAAGATGAAAATTCCACTGAAGGCATTGATATAATTCAATGGCAATTTTCACTAGGAAATGGTAAAGAATTTCAAATTAATATATGGGACTTTGGTGGTCAAGAAATTTATCATGCTACCCACCAATTTTTCCTAACAAAACGCTCACTTTATGTTTTAGTTGCAGATAATCGTAAAGAAGACACAGATTTTTACTACTGGCTTAATGTGGTTGAGTTACTCAGCGACAATAGCCCCTTGTTGATTATCAAAAATGAAAAACAGGAACGCAAACGTGAAATCAATGAGCGAGAATTACGAGGTATATTCACCAATTTTAAAGAAACACTCACTACAAACTTTGCTAATAATCGCGGTTTACCAGAAATAATAAATAATATTAAGTATTATATTAGTAATCTACCTCATATAGGAACAGAACTACCCAAAACATGGGTTAAAGTTCGAGAAGCTTTAGAACGCGACGCCCGCGAACATATTAGCTTAGAACAATATTTGAATGTCTGTCAGGAGCATGGATTTACTACAGAAGAGGACAAACTCCAACTCAGTGGCTATTTGCATGATTTAGGTGTATGCCTTCACTTTCAAGACGATGACTTGCTAAGAAAAACCGTGATTCTGAAACCCACTTGGGGTACAGATGCCGTTTATAAAGTATTAGATAACTCACAGGTAATTGAAAATTTAGGTAAATTTAACCGCAATGATTTAGCAAATATTTGGCATGAAAATAAATATGCCAATATGCGAGCAGAACTGTTACAGCTAATGAAGAAATTTAAACTGTGCTACGAAATACCTAGTCGTTTGGGTACTTATATTGCACCTCAATTACTTTCTGCTAACCAACCTAACTATACCTGGGATAAATCTAATAATTTAATACTCCGCTATAAATATGACTTCATGCCTAAAGGTATTCTTACCCGCTTTATAGTCGAAATGCATTCTTATATTGAACAGCAAACGCTCGTTTGGAAAACTGGCGTTGTTCTCAGCAAAGACCAAACCCGTGCTGAAGCAATTGAAAACTATAATTTACGAGAAATTAAAATACGTGTGGCAGGAAAGCGAAAAAAAGAACTGCTAGCAGTTATCAGTCATAAACTTGAAGAAATACATAATTCATATGAACGTCTGCAATATCAGATACTTGTTCCCTGCAACTGCGAGAGATGTAAGGAGAGTCAAACGCCTCATTCCTACCCCCTAAATGTGCTGTACGATTTTCTGGACGCTAAACAATATCACATTCAGTGTCAGAAAGGCTTTCGCATGGTAGATGTTCGCAGATTAATTGACGATGTTTTACCGACACTTAAAGATTTGCAACTAATATCAGAACCCGTAACCAGAAATCAAGTTTTTATTAGTTATAGCCGTCAAGACCAGACATGGTTTAATAAACTCCAGACTCACCTAAAACCCATGATTCGCAACCAAACACTGGATGTATGGGACGATAACAAAATTAAACCGGGCGCTGAGTGGCGCAAAGAAATTGAAAAAGCTTTAGCAGCAGCAAAAGTAGCAGTGTTAATGGTTAGCCCCGACTTTCTAGCATCAGACTTTATTGCTGATAATGAGTTACCTCCATTGTTAGATGCTGCTGAAGCCGAAGGACTTACAATCATTTGGATACCAATAAGTTATAGCAGCTACAAAGAAACAGAAATTGAAAAATATCAAGCAGCGCACTCTCCCAACCAACCCATAGACAGTCTAAGTTCAGCAGAACAAAATCGAGTTTTAGTGGATATTTGTAAAAAGATAAAAGCAGTGGCAAATAATCAATAAAAGAGATAAAAATTTATTTTATCAATTATGAGCGTACAATTATAAAAGATGCTGATACTATGGGATTTCCAAATACAGTATTTGGTTACATCAAAGTTGAAGGTGATATTAATAAAGCTTTAGAGAAGATTGAACAACTGCCATCAGTCACAGCAAAAGAATGGCCGCCCATGCCGCGTGAAATGTTTAGTGTTGTCAACCATTCTGATTCGCTTGTCAGTTATAAAGATGAACACATCGTGCATTTTGGTATGTGCGTTAAAGAAATCAATTATGAATGGGCTACATGGTTAGAAAGATTTGAGGCTTTATTTAAAAGTATGAAGGCTACAGAAGCTTTTGTTGTTTTACAGATAGTGTATTGGGATTCAGGTGAGTTTGATGGACGGTTTTATTACAAATGGAGTTTGGGATGGTCAGATGAGATACCCGTCACAGAAAGGACTTTAGATAATCAAGTATGGATATTTGCAGGTAGTCCAAGAGAGTTTTGAGAACAATAACACTGAGGACAAATCTGTAAAGTGTTCAGACTAACTCAGAGATGATATCCTTAGCCAATCTCCAGTAAAAGATAGAGAAGATTTTTTCTGTCAAACTTGTGCATGGTTTTGGGTAAAGGCGATGTTTGGCAGTAAGCTGCTACATCTACGCATGAATAGAATAGTTATATGTCAGCATTGCTTGAAGAAATTCGTCGCAAGATAGTTAGCAATCAATTTGAATTCTCTAAACATGCAGTTGACCAATCTATCCTGCGTGACATTCACATACAAGAAATTAAAGAGGCAATTGCCAGTGGTTAAGTTATTGAAGACTATCCTGATGATAAATATGGGCCTAGCTGCTTGATTAGTGGCTTGACGCAAACAAACCGACCTATTCACGTTCAGTGTAGTTATCCCTTTCGCTCATTAATCAAAATCATTACAGTTTACAAGCCTAACCCAAATCTATGGAATAGTAATTTTACTAAAAGGAGAACCAGCAATAATGAATAACTGGAACGAGAGACTAGTAGAGCAAACAGTAACCTACACATTAGAGATGAATGGCAAATTATACTTGATAGAGAATGTACCTGCACGAGTAAATACAGAGACAGGAGAACAATTTTTCTCACCATCCACAGTAGAACGCTTGCAGCAAATTATTCAGACTCAACAAGAGCCTGTTCGCACGGTTGAAACGCCAGTGTATGACTTTGCTGCTTAAGCAAGCAAGCTGATAGTTAATATCCTCTTGTACTTTATGCGATCGCTCTCTTCATTTACGCTTGCAATCGCCTTTTTGACTCGGCAATTTGTGTTCTGATGTGCAAACTTCGTGTTTGGAAATCAAATGATGAGGGTTTGAGGTCGAGCGCTCGCCTTTTTGACTCGACAAACCGTGTTCAAAGGTACATGCTTCGTGTTCGGAAGTCGAATGATGAGGTTTTGAGGTCGAGCATTCGCCTTTTTGACTCAAAAATTTGTGTTATGAGGTGCAAACTTCGCGTTCGGAAGTCGAATGATGAGGCTTCCAGGTCGAGCGTTCGCCCTCTGTGTACAAAATCTTCAAAACGGTGTCTTTACATATAGGTGAATAGTTTCTCCTAACTGCGGATGCTGAAAGCGAATTTCTCTTGCGTGTAAATGTAACTGATCGCCAACTGCACTACATCCATAAAGGCGATCGCCTAAAATATTCACCCCAAGTCCTTGCAAATCAGCAGCGTGAACTCTCAGTTGATGAGTCCTTCCTGTGAGAGGCATAAACTCTACACGAGTGTAGTCTCCTTCCCTTCCTATCACCCGAAAGCGTGTCAAACTAGGTTTACCGCGTTGCCAATCAACTTTTTGATAAGGGCGATTTTGCGGATCTCCCCAGAGTGGCAATTCAATTACACCTTGATCGCTTGTCACATCACCAGCAAGTACAGCTTCATAAATTTTGTGAACTTGACGCTCTTGAAACAGCCCACTAAGTTGACGATGGGTGAAGCGATCGCGAGCCAGCAAAAGAATACCAGAAGTTTCCAAATCCAAGCGATGCACCGTCGCCAGTCCTGTGCCATCAGGCAATAAATGACGCAAACGACTGAGAACGCTGTCTTGGGTTTCATAATAACGACCAGGAACCGATAGTAGCCCAGCAGGTTTATCCACAGCAATCAGCCACTCGTCCTCATAAACAATCGGTAAAACCTCTCCCCTACTTAGTGACATTCTTACTCTCCCTTCCCTCGCAGGGAAGGGGGTAGGGGGGTTAGGTTTCAATCCCGACAGCAAAAACCCCATTAACGGCTGACACCGTTCAACACAAGCCTCATAAAATTCTCCCTGAACTTTATCCTGATTCACCGAAGATGGCCCCCACCAAAACTCTGCCATCGCTAATGGTTTCAAATTATGCGTCGCTGCATAATGGAGTAACTTCGGGGCACAACAATCTCCTGTACCAGTAGGCATAGAACCTTTCGGCATTAATTGTTGCAGCGATCGCGATTGTCCGAAAAAATTCGTCAGGCTGTAGACAGCGTGCATCTGCGCCTGTAACTGACGGGATAATTCTTTACGCCGCTGTTTTAGTTCGCGCATCCGTGCATCAACTGCTGCGATCGACTCCTTAAGTGGCTGTAACACTTCATCCCGTCGGCGTTTGAGTTGTCGCCGTTCAATTCCATGCTGACGACTTTCAGCATCGAGGTGTTCGAGGGCAATAGTCAGTGCTTCGTCTTTTAGAGTTTCGCACAGCAGCCGACGCTTTTCTTGTCGTTGCTGTTTGCAATTGCGATGGCGATCGCTCATTGCTTGCAACTGCTGCTCAAATTCACGAGATAATGTTTCGTACTCTTGCCGTTCTGCGAGTTGTTTTAAAGTAATGAGTTCTTGTTTAATGGCATCTAACTCAGTTAAAGTACGGGCTTCTTCTAAGGCTACTTCGTCTCGTCCTGGAATTGGCGGTATCCAACCTTCAACTACGCTGTAACCATTCATGAGGCCGGAAAACGCTTTTATTACCCTTTGTTCGCCAGCGGGTAATTCTACCAGCAACACCCCATACATCTTGCCCTCACGAGAATAACAGTCATTTTCGGCAAGATATCGCATCAAACCACAGGCGATCGCTTCTGCTAAAGGTGTGCGCGGTAGTCTCAGCAGTTCGCCACTTTGAGGACAACGCCCCTCATACCAATAGCGAACAGATGAGTCACTGACAGCAAAATTAGAGTCAATAAAATCTGAAAGCGGATGAAGAACCACCATACAAGGCTTGATTTTAAATCTGGCTGAAACTCATTCTGAAATTATTGTGTCTTAAGCTATATACCTTTGCGTAGTGCGATCGCCAAATATCGGTGTAAGTAGATGAACAAAAATATTTACAGTCATTGCGAGCGAAGCGAAGCAATCCCAACCCTTGCGATTGTTTTATTCCGCTGCGCTACATTCGCAATGACTTTGTGTAATTAATTATGTTTACCTACTTACCAATTTGAATAATGATTGCAACAGATAGAGTGCTTAAAAGCTTATCCTGTAGCTCTTTTACAATCCTAAATCTCAAATCCAAAATCCAAAATGGTATAACCTAGAAGCAATGCCGGGATTATTCTTGTCAGTACAAGGACATCCTTCTTCACTTGATTTGAAGTTTCCTGTTACCGTGACTTGGTGCTATCTTAGGCGCGATCGCGGCAAGATGGAAAAAGGCTTTTTCCCCAGGTGCAAGCTATGAATAAGGCTATCTGCATAAATCCTGACTGTCAACGTCCTTATCCTCAGCCTTGGGGAAACAAGTTTTGCAACAGTTGTGGCACAGTCCTACAGCTGTTAGACCGCTATATCCCACTCCAGCGCTTAGGTTCTGGAGGTTTTGCCCAAATTTACACGGTTTGGGATCAAAAGACCAAAACCGAGAAAGTGTTGAAAGTGTTGGTGGAAGATTCACCAAAGGCACTGGAATTATTTGCCCAAGAGGCAGAGGTTTTAATTAGATTGCAGCATCCCGGTGTCCCGAAAGTCGATGCTGATGGTTTTTTTCAATTAAATTTGACTAATCCCAAATCTCGCCAACTAGCTTGTTTGGTGATGGAAAAAATTAACGGGCAGACTCTTGAGGAGATTCGAGAAAATTATCCTCAAGGCTGTCCTCAAGATATGGTGTTAACTTGGTTCACCCAAGCGCTAAAGATATTACAAGAATTGCACAAACGCCAAATAATTCACCGTGACATCAAGCCTTCTAATTTGATGCTGCGAATGCCTGCGACAGCAACCGCCTCGAACCAAGGCAGAAGCGGCTGGGAACAATTGGTATTAATTGATTTTGGTGGAGCAAAACAATTTAGGGCAGCAACGCTAAGTCGAGAGTCTAGTTCCACGAGGTTATTTTCTTCAGGTTACAGTCCACCAGAACAAGTGACTGGGGGAAATGTCGGGCCAGCTACTGATTTTTATGCCCTCGGTCGGACGATGATTGAATTACTAACGGGTGAATATCCGCCAAACTTGGAAGATCCCATCACTGGCAAGTTGATGTGGCGAACCAAGGTAAATGTAAATGTGCATCTAGCAGATCTACTCGATGAGATGGTGCAAGAAGATGCGCGATCGCGTCCGGCAAATGCAGCTATTATTCAAAAACGTTTGGCAAATATTACCCGCAAATCAACACAGCCAAGGTTATTTGCCCAACTTCAGGACTTTGTGCGCCAAGCATCTACGCAAACTTCTAACCAATTGACTTTGTTAATCCAAGCCCTAGAACAAGCTGGAGCCGGTTTTACCCAAACTTTAGGCAAAACAGTTATTTTTATCGCCCAGGTGATTATTAAAGTCTTACAGGCATGTCTGGCAACAATTTGGGCGATGCTGCTAACTGGTATTGGCGCTAGTGTAGGTGCGATCGCTGGTTATATCTTGGCACGATGGACAATCTTAGGCGATCGAGTTGCCGAATTTATTTTTCGTCAGTTGCCCGAATTAGTGCAAAATACTCAAACTGTCGTCGGCACACAAACTTTAGTATTTGCCGCCGCAGGCTTGGGGACAGCATGGGGACTAAGAGCATCGGGGTGTTTTGGTCAACGGCGGCGGTTTTTGGTCGCTTCGCTAATGGGTGCGATCGGCTATGGGTTCGCTTGGTTATTTTTGCAATTAATCTCTTCACAAGATAGCGGCGAGGGACTGGTGACAGTGATTTTAGTTGCCGTTTTTCTGCTCACCCTGAGTTTAGGTTTTCGCAGCCATCACATAGTTCATGCTGTAGTTGCTGCATTTGGTACCGCAAGTATCTTTGCAGTTTTAATTTTTTTAGGATTTCCAACGAATGTCTTGCAATTTTCCGGTGCAAACTTTTGGTCAGCATTATTTCCTCCCCTGACTTTTTTTGGTTTTGTGGGCATCTTCATGAGCTTTTGGTTAGGGGTGAGTCATTATCTAATTGTGCCTGGGCTACGCTTTTTGGGATGGCGTTAATTAAATGCCCAAAAACAAGATCCCCCCAGCTACTTGTTTATCTAGCCAGGGGGATCGCATATGTGGTAGTCTATAATTAGTTCGGTATAGTTCCTTACGAATCGATTTTATAGCCTAAATTTTGTTTTGAGTAGTCTAAGAGTCAGAATTTATAGTATTTTTACAGATTCTTCACCACCGCTTCATCCCTGATATTTACTGAGAAAATCGTGTATGTTAAGTATGATACTTAGAAACGCGTAATTTTTCATCCATAACAATATCCATAAGAAATATGAAACTCAAGATTGTTGCTACTATTGCCCTGTTAGCCTGTTTCGGTTTGACAGAACAAACCCTCGCGTTTAACCAGGGGGACTTAGAGCAGTTGAAGGCAACTGGTGTCTGTCCCCGATGCGATTTGAGTAGTGCAGATTTAACTCAACTGAATTTGACTGGAACAAATTTACGAGGGGCTAACTTAAAGGGAGCCACTTTATCTCAAGTGAATCTTACAAATGCAGACCTGACTGGAGCTAATTTAGAAGTTGCTGTTTTAAATTCTGCAAATTTAACTGGTGCTGCGTTAACAGGCGCAAATTTAAAATCAGCCTCTCTAGAAAATGCCGATTTGTCTTTCGCTGGTTTCATTAGCGCCAATTTAGAAGCAGCTAACTTAAAGGATGCCAAATTACAGTTCACCAATTTTCGGGGAGCCAACTTCCGATTAACAACTCTAGCAAATGGTGCTGTCACTTCTGACAAGCCCTATGATTGGTCGTTAGAGCGTACAACTCTCAAAGAATGTAACAAGTTCCGCACTGAAAATTACGGAGGCACAACTTGTTCTACTAAATAAAAGGACTGGGGACTGGAAGATAGAAGCAGAGGGGCAGAGGGGCAGAGGGGAAAAAGACTGTACTGAAATTAGCTTGTTTACCCATTTCTTCCGCTCCCTATCACCCATCCTCTTTTTTCTCTAACTCCTAACTCTTGTACAGACGCGATTAATCGCGTCTCTACTTAGCACTTAGCTACTAACTGTCTTTTTCGGCTATAGCAATTTGCAGCATGGTTTTGAGTACAGAGTCAGGGTTAAGACTCATGGAATCAATTCCTTGTTTTACTAAGAAGCGGGTAAATTCAGGATAATCGTTAGGTGCTTGACCGCAAATACCTATTTTACGTCCGTGCTGTTTAACAGTAGCGATCGCTTTAGCAATTGTTCGCTGCACAGCGTCATCGCGTTCATCAAATAAATGCGCTACTAACTCCGAATCTCTATCTAGTCCCAGTGTTAACTGCGTCAGGTCATTCGAGCCAATGGAGAAGCCATCAAATACTTGACTAAATTCATCTGCTAGTTGCACGTTACTGGGTAACTCGCACATGACATAAACTTGTAAGCTGTTTTCTCCCCGCACCAAACCATGTTTTGCCATTTCTGCCAGCACCCGCCGACCTTCTTGGGGAGTACGGCAGAAGGGAATCATTAAAATTACGTTGGTTAAACCCATCTCATCCCGTACCCGCTTCATTGCTTGACACTCCAGGGCAAAACCTTCCCGGTAGCGTTCGTCATAGTAGCGAGAAGCACCACGCCAGCCAATCATCGGGTTGTTTTCTTGGGGTTCAAACTGCTTGCCACCTAAGAGATTGGCGTATTCGTTGCTCTTAAAGTCTGATAGGCGGACAATTACAGGTTTGGGATAAAAAGCAGCAGCGATCGCACCAACACCTTGTGCTAATTTATCTACAAAGAATTGCGCTTTGTCTTCGTATTGGGCAGTTAATTCAGCGATTTTGTATTTGGCAAGTTTGTCTTCTAACTCATCAAAGTGAATCAACGCTAGAGGGTGTGCTTTGATGTGGTTAGCAATCATAAATTCTATCCGTACTAATCCCACCCCATCATTAGGAATAGCAGTTAAGCCAAAAGCTTCTTCTGGATTGCCTACGTTGAGCGTAATGTGGGTGTGAGTGCGGGGCAGTTTTTCTAATGCTACTTCTGTTACTTCGTAAGGCAATAAACCCTGGTAAACCTTTCCAGTTTCACCTTCCGCACAACTGATGGTGATTTCTTGCCCCGTTCTTAAAACATTAGTGGCATTACCACAACCAACAATTGCCGGAATTCCCATTTCTCTGGCAAGAATTGCTGTGTGACAAGTGCGCCCACCTGAATTGGTGACAATAGCGCTGGCACGTTTCAAAATCGGTTCCCAATCAGGGTGAATACGGTTTGTTACCAGCACTTCTCCTGATTGAAACTGGTTAATTTGATCTACATCCATAATGACTCTGGCTTTGCCTTGCCCAATCATTTCGCCAACACTATTACCAGTCACAAGAGGATGGGGGGACAAGGAGAAATTATTTAAGAATTCTCTTTCCTGCTCTCCTGCTTTTTCTACAAGGCGATAGCTACGTAGCACGTTGTTCATCTTCTGAGACTGCACCGTTTCTTTCCGCGCTTGGACAATAAATAATTCATTAGTTAAACCGTCTTTTGCCCATTCAATATCCATGGGTGTGTAAACGCCACACACTTGGGAATAGTGTTCTTCAATTACACAGGCCCAATGTGCTAGTTGTAAAATCTCGTCATCGTTGAGTGCAAATCGGGTGCGATCGGATGGTGTAACAGAGATGTTTTTGGTTAATTTCAAGCCTTCCTGGTCATAAACCATCTTTATTTCTTTAGTACCCAGACGCTTTTTAATAATTGAGCTATATCCCTGTTTCAGGGTAGATTTAAATACTAAATATTCATCGGGGTTAACTGCTCCTTGGACAACATTCTCACCCAAACCGTAAGCTGCGGTAATGAGGGCAGCATCTTTAAAACCTGTCTCAGTGTCAATAGAGAACATTACGCCAGAAGTTGATAAGTCAGAACGCACCATTTTTTGCACGCCCACTGATAAGGCAATATGAAAGTGGTCGAAGCCTTTAATTTGTCGATAGGAAATGGCACGGTCTGTAAATATTGAAGCAAAACACTTGTGACAAGATTCCAGAACAGCCTCTAATCCGTGAACGTTTAAAAAAGTTTCTTGCTGTCCAGCAAAGCTAGCATGGGGATCTTGAGTAGTGGCACTAGAACGGACGGCTACATCAGTGTCAGCACCATAATTTTGGCAGAGGTTTTCGTAGGCTAGAGCGATCGCTTTCTGTAATTCTGGAGGAAACGGAGTTTGGAGCATAAGCAATCTCGCTTTTCTGCCACACTGTCGCAGATTTGTAACATTCTCGACATCTAAATTTGTAAAAATCTCTCTGAGTTTTGCTTCTAAACCTGCTGAAGAAATGAAATACCTATAAGCATAAGCAGTTGTAGCGAACCCTGTGGGGACTTTCACTCCTTTGCGTCGCAGTTGCTGAATCATTTCACCCAGAGAAGCGTTTTTAATGCCTACTAAAGCAATGTCTGCAATCCCAACTTTGCTCAAAGGCAAAACTAAGGCTTGTTCTTTAGAGATTGGGTTTTTATTGTCTGAATGTACAAGTATTTCTAACATGACTGAAGTTCCATAAGTATCAGGATACTTAAAAGGCATGTAGTAAATTAATCTACTACTAAGGTTCGCACTTAATGTTTATAGAGAGTTATTTTGAGGATCTTGTGAGGATAAAGCTAGTAAGCAATTCTATTCACATTTGACATATAGATAAAGTCAGAAACGTTTAACTAGCTTTGTATTGAAAAGCTAATGGATTGCGGACGGATTTTCTCATGAGGTAGCAACTAGACTGCAACTATACATCAAGTACTAAAAATTACTATTACTATTAGTGCTAGTAAAATTTTAAAAAGCTAATTCGTGGGTATTACTTAAGCAATTATGTATAAATATTAAAAAAAATTGATTAATATGATTTTCTTCACAACTTCCTCATATTTGACGACTATCCTCGAATTATAAATAGTTTGTTTTGAAAAACTACTGGCTTATCAACTGAACCGCTTTAATATTGAACACACTTATTTACAATCAGGGTTTCAAAAAATATGACTTACTGTCCTTGCTGTTCTGGATTACTTTTACAACATGTACGTGGTTCCGAAATTTCCTGGTTTTGCCGCCATTGCTGGCAAGATATGCCAGTATTTAGTGGAAATAATTCTGGGTCATTAACAGAGCTTGTTGTAGGAGAATTATCTCCCAATCTTCAGACCCGAAAAAATACGAATACCAGAAAATACACTAGCAACCGCAAAACTGTAACTGGGTGGATAGGGGTACAAGATGTGCCCGCATAAAACGCTCGCACTTATAATGTTTAACTTGCATATTCTAGCCTCTCTCAAAGTCTAAATAAGTAAACGCTGAGCTTGAGCAAAACGTACCAATTTTGGATTTTAGCTCGCACCTTTGGTGCTATTCCAGCGCAACTTAAATTTTGGATTAAAAGGCTTTTCCAGAAATTTCAAACAATACTATCCATCCCAATTTGGGACTATACTCTGATAGACGACTAAATCGTGTTATTGCTCAAGTATGACTGCTATATCATGCAAAATTCGTCAAAATTTCTTATAAATGCCCTCAAGTGCCTGTTTTTTAGATAGAAATATGGTGCTAAAATGCCAAAAATTCCGTTTCATAACTTAATTATTTAAGACCCTCGAAGATATTCGGGGGTCTTTTATTTAATTTTTAATTTTTAATTGTTAATTCAA
The DNA here is from genome assembly GCF_034531165.2 of Dendronalium sp. ChiSLP03b. Taxonomy (NCBI): domain Bacteria; kingdom Bacillati; phylum Cyanobacteriota; class Cyanophyceae; order Nostocales; family Nostocaceae; genus Dendronalium; species Dendronalium sp. ChiSLP03b. The sequence continues at coordinate 75,684 of NZ_JAVRBR020000083.1, forward strand.
TAAGGATGCTGTTAATGTAGAGCAATTTCTACGTGCAGCTTCAATCGTCTTCCCAGTTTTCACAACCTAATAAGTCAATCACCCTATCTCTGAGCAAAAATTCGTTTTTTTCGAGTTCTAGCTCAAAACATACCCAGTCGCGATCGGGGATGTATTTACAGAGTGCGTAAATTGGTTGTTGACGGTGAACAAGTCCCTTATTCACCAGTAGACGTGCTTCTTCCTTGATAACCTCAATGTCATATTTAACAGCAGTATCCATGGCTTGTTCCTTCGCTTTTGATCGAGGAATTAAGAGCCAAAACATTTTTGTTTTGACTTTATCTTAAACTTATCAAAAAAATTGGAGGAAATTGTGAAGAATCAAGACGTTGAAACTTGCTTAATTTAGCTAATTTATCAGTCTTTAGATAGACTCATTGCAGAATATTTTATGCGGATTGGGAAATTTTTAATTAGGGAGTGGGGGGATGAGGGGCATGAGAGAGATGAGGAAGATGAGGGAGAAATAATAACTACTCCTACCTCGTACCTCCTGACAACTAACAACTAAACGGCAGTTGCTACCCTGCGGGAACGCGCTTGACCGAACAAGTCGGCAAAGCCGACGACAGTCGCCTCAAGTCGAGCCACTGCCTCCTCCTAACTCAGCACTGTTATTCACCAGACAAACGCCAAATCTTGATAGTATTATCCTCACTACCACTGACTAGGGCCTTACCGTCAGGACTGAAGGTAACAGATGTCACAGTATCGGCATGACCGACAAGAGTACGAATTTCTTGTCCTGTGGTTAAATCCCACAATTTGATTGTGCGATCGCGGCTAGCACTGGCAAGGGTCATACCATCTGGGCCAAAGGCGATGGATGTAATGGTGTTGGCATGACCAACAAGAGTACGAATTTCTTGTCCTGTGGCTAAATCCCACAATTTGATTGTGCGATCGCGACTGGCACTTGCAAGGATTGTACCATCAAGACTGAAGGCAACGGATGTGATCGTGTTAGCATTGCCAGCAAGTGTACGGATAGCATTTTCCTTGCCCAGTTGCCAAATTTTAATTGTCTTGTCAAAACTGCCACTAGCTACAGTACGACCATCTGGGCTGATAGCGACTGACCGCACCCAAAATGTATGCCCTGTAAATGTACGTATTAGCCGTCCCGTTGCTAGATTCCATACTTTAATGGTGTTATCATCACTGCCACTCACCAAAGTCTTACCGTCCAGGCTGATGGCTAGCGCCTGAATCGAGTCGGAATGCCCCTCCAATGTGCGGATTTCCTTTCCTGTTGCCAGATTCCACAGTTTGATAGTTTTGTCATCACTACCACTAACCAGAGTTTTACCATCTGGGCTGATAGCCACAACATTTACCTTTCGGGAATGACCTTTGTATGTGGAGATTTCTTCTCCTGTCGCTGCATTCCACAGTTTGATCGTCGGTTCAGCATCGCCACTGCTAGCAATGGTTTTGCCATCTGGGCTGATGCTCACCGATACAACTGATTTTTCATGACCTTTAAGGGTGTTAGCTAAGGAAATATTATTTGAGCTAATATTTAGCGCACTCTTATCCGAACTATTGTGATGCTGGCTCAGCCTAGATAACAAAATGGTATGAACGCGGCGATATTGGTTATACCAAGTTTCTCCAAATCCGAACAAGAGGATGACAGTACTCACCAAAACTATATTTCTGAACAGGGTAGATTTGACTGGTAATAATGGTGTCTGTGTTACTGGTAGTTTTCCAGACGACTGACCAGATGCTGGCAGTGCAAGTATTTGTTTTGGAGTCAAATCTTTGATCGCTTCATCAGCTGATTGGTAACGTTGCTGGATGTCTTTTTTCAACAGCTTGTCGAGAAGACAATCCAATTCAGGAATTAATGGATTCCGCAAATATTGCCGCCAATCGTTCACCCAGCCGTACCCATGTTCCATCCACAACTGAAAGGGGGAAGTTCCAGTTAGTAGGTGAAAGCAAGTAGCCCCCAAAGCGTACAAATCGCTAGCTGGGCAAGCTTTACCATCTCTGAGCTGTTCTAGAGGAGAATAGCCATGTGAGCCGATTGATGTGCCGATTTTCTTTTGTACTTTTGCTGTAAATTGCTTAGAGGAACCAAAATCTATCAGACTTAATCGCCCATCTTTACGACTGCGGATAATATTTTCTGGTTTGATGTCTCGGTGAATGACACCGCGATCGTGAATGAACTGGAGAACGGGTAATAAATCATACAAAATTGCTTGAATTTCCCCCGGTCTATACATCTTTCGCTGCTGTAACTCCTTTAACAAATTCTGCCCGTTGATAAACTGTTGCACTAAATACAGACAGTTGTCTTGCTCAAAATAAGCCAAGAGAGTTGGTATTTGTGGATGTTCTCCTAGTTCTTGTAATCGCTTTGCTTCTTCAGCAAACAAATCCATTGCTTTCTTCTGCGACCAAGTTCCTTGGAATTTTGGCGCTAGTTGCTTGATTACACAACGTTCATTGAGTTTATCTGTATCTTCTGATAGATAAGTTCTGCCAAATCCCCCCTCATCAGAAAGCACCCGGATGACACGGAAGCGATTTCTCAAAAGTGGCACCAAGGGGGTGCTACAAGTTCGGCACAACTTCTTTCCATTGGGATTTAGGGGATTTGGGCAATCGGGATTTAAGCAGCAGATCATAATCTGACAGACGCGACTGCACTACAAAATAGGCTAAGTTTGTCCCGAAATTTCCCTTAATAAAATTGGCTCTTGTGTGATGTTGGTAGAAAACACTGGTGTTGAAATTGGGGAATTACTTGTAGAGACAATATTGGTAAATGCTAGCCAGTTCTCCAACTTTGTGGAAAACTACAAGAGCCTGAAAATTAATTATTTTACGATTATAGAATATTCTTGTAAAAAAGTGTTTGCGACTTGAAATTCAGGTAAATCTGCTTGGCTATCACTGAATAAAAAGTCACTTGATATTTAGTAATAATTATTGTTTGTGAATTATTAATGTTTATCTACGTAATAAAACAAACTCACTAAAAGTATATTTTGTGGTAATTTGTTATGCAAAAAAATTGCAATTGAATCGAGTATACCTTTGACAGTCATCCCTCAACAACCACATTAATTTGATACTTGAGATAAGTAATGATTTAACTGACGGTGCGACTTATTTTCTTGGAGTTTAGCTTTTCGTGCGCGAATGGCGATCGCTGTTCGGGCTATAGGTGGCACATATATCTCAGGACTTTCTACTTTTGTTTGACAATTGCTGCTGAGTGGTTGGGTAGTCAAACAATTAGTCAAAGTTGGTGAATAGTTTTGAGTACCTAAAGCCTTGATAACATCATCAGTTGTATTAAAACGCTCTTGTAAAGAAATTTTCAACATTTTTGCCAAAATCTGAGCAAAACTGTCACTGATATTGACTTCTTTGTGCCAACATATCTCACCAGTATCAGTATCATGTTCAAATTCTAAAGGTGCTTTGCCAGTCAGTAAATAAAGACAAGTTACACCCAGAGCATAAATATCACTAGCATAAACTGGACGTAAAGCAAACTGTTCCGGAGGTGCAAACCCCATCGTTCCCACAAAATTGGTAGTTGCGGTTTTACGGAGTGAGTTTTCACAAGCGTCAGCCAATTTTTCTTTCACCGCGCCAAAATCTATCAGTACTATCCGCCCATCATCTCCACAACGTAATAAATTTTGGGGCTTAATATCCCGATGAATCACATGATTTTGATGAACATACTGCAAAACTGGCAGTAATTCTTGCAAAAACTGTTTAACTGCGGCTTCAGTTTTAGGGCCTGTTCGCTTCACTTGGCGGGCTAAGGTGTCACCCGGTATATATTCTTGAACTAAATAAAACTCTCCATTCCCTTGAAAGTAGTCCAGTAGCATGGGAATTTGCGAATGGCTACCGAGTTTAGCCAAAGTTTTTGCTTCTTTTTCAAAACGCTGACATGCACTTTGCCAGCTTTTGGCACTAGTCACTTTGGGACAAAGCTGTTTAATGACACACAAGGGATTTCCAGGCAATACAGCATTTTTAGCTAAAAAAGTGATGCCAAAACCACCTCTACCTAAAATTCGCAGTATTTCATAGCGATCGCGAAATAACTGCTTGGAACCACACATCTGACCAAGCCGATTTTGCTGTAAATTGTACTCGCGAAAATTCGCGATCGTTCCTGAAGAGACATTCATCGGTCAAGCACAGCTACTGGATAGTGTTTTTAATTTAACCACAAATATATTTTAATGGCAGTAGTATTACTGCATCTTTGCAAAATCCTGACCTTTGCTATTATCCAAAAGCAAATTTAAAATAAAAAATTTAACATTTTACCGTAAATTCATCCGGACATACTGAAGGGTGAAGTATGAAGCTGATTTTTCTTCATCCTTCACCCTAGCCTGTGGCAAGTCGTTATGCATCTAAAGCCTTTCTAAGGTACTTCAATCGGAATTAAAGTATTTTCTGGCAAGTAGTTGCAAAAACGCCCTTCATCCGATGTAACCAAAATCAAGCGTAGAGGATAATCTGGTGGAACTTGTAAATCTGCCCACGGCACTGCTACTTCCAAACAAGTATTTAAACCTACTTGAGCGCGGCTAAAACGGGGATGCCATTGATAATTATCTCCAGCTTCTCGAAATTGCAGCGATTGTGTTAGCAAATTAATCTCCAGATGGTGATGGAACAGATAATTAACTGGGGCTGCATCGGGAACATCTGCTAAGGGAACTGGGCTGTTGTGCATTGTTTTATTGGGATAGAACCATAGCAGATTCAACTCTGGTGGTAAATCCTTTCCTGGCGCAACGCCACTTTTAAAGTCCACTCGCAAATAGAAATTTAGGTGATCGACCCCATACCAAAGTCGCTGGATGACACTGCTATTGTGCATCGTCCCTCGCGCCCCGCCAATTTCTATGCGCCCAGCTTTGTCCCAGTCCTGTTCATCACCTTTACCATCAATAACGGGATGAATAAACCCTTCGGGCCTATGGTCGGCTCTTGCTTCGTGAACCTCCACTGCTTGCCTGAGATAGGGCGGTACAGGTTCATTTAAAGCTTTGTAAATGCCAAACAGGTGTTCTCGAAACAATTGGTCAAAGATGGCATCTTGATTTGAGGAATGACCTTCACCAAACCACCAGAACCAATCAGAACCTTCTGCGGCGTACAAAGCTTCCCAAGCTGCTGGGTTGTTTTCTTCTGTGGCTTCGGGATGATTTGCTAGGGTAATCCTGGCTTGTGTCAGGTAGTCCCAAGCACGATTTTTGGCGGGGTCGCCAATCCAGGTAGTGAAGCTACCATCAACCCAAGAACCGCTATGCAGTTGCCCTCCGGGGATGGTGGCTGTGGGTGGAAATTGTTGGAGAAATTCGGAGACGGTGACGAGTTTCAGGTGGGGTTCGTTGCTTAAGCTTTGATACAACGCTTCTAGGAAAGGTTTGCCGTCTTGCTGATAAAATTCCCAGCAATTCTCTCCATCTAAGGCGATGGTAACTAACCAAGGTTGTTCGCTGGGGCATTCTCTTTGCTTTTTGGCGATCGCTTGTAGGTGTCCCACTAAGTCTGCAGCCGCCTGTTTTGGTGGCATCGCCCCGTAAGTAAAGCCAATCAAATCCGATAATCTGTGGTCGCGAAAGACAATTGCCAAATCACCTGCTGGTGTTTCCAGGTGGTACGGTCGGTACAGTAATTCTGGCTCTTGGACGTTCCCTGCCCCATCTCGATGGAAGAAGTGTTTTAGCGTCCAACCTAAGACGGCTTCATCCGAGCAAATCCACTGAAATCCTTGTTTAATAATATATGGCAATATTTCAGGACTTACTGATTGTTCTGAAGGCCACAGACCGCGCGGTTCCTGCCCAAAGCGCTCTCTATATAATTCCCAAGCTTTCCGCAAGTGGCGGGGAATGTCTTCCGACCACCGAAATCTGGAGTTAGGTAGCGTCATATTTGGCACAGCTACACGTCCAGAGTTGGTATCAGCTAGCAAAGGCAAAATTGGGTGGGTGTAGGGCGTGGTAGTAACCTCTAGCTGCCCCGCTGCTTGCATTTTGCGATGTTGGGGGATGATGCGACTGAGGATTTCGCGCTGTTTGGAATAAATCCGCTGGCGATCGCTTAAAGTAAAATTTCGACCTTGTTTTAACCAAGCTGCAATTTCCGGATCGTCCCAAAACAGAGGATCGATCCAAGCTAGATTATGCCAAGCGAGCAAATCGCTATAATCTGGCAATTGCCAATTTGCCAAACACCAAGATTGCCCCTTTTCCTGCTTTTGCTGATACAACTGGGCATAGCGGGGATGGGGATCGATTAGAGTATGGTGATTGGCATCAAAAAAGTGTTGGATAATAAATTCCCGTTGTTGCTGAGTTAGTTGTTCAACGGGTGTCAAGCTAGCTGTGAGGTAAGGGTCAAAAGCAGTGCCAGCAATATAATCTTCTATTTGTAACATCAGGGATGGTACCAAATTCACCGTTTGGTGTAACTTGGGATACCGCTCCAGGATTAATACCAGATCCAAATAATCCTTAGTGCCATGCAACCGTACCCAAGGCAAGCGGTAATGTTGACTAGAAGAAAGCGAAATGCCGCTGTCAGGAGATTTGTACAGCGGCTGATGTTGATGCCAGATAAACGCAACGTAGAGTGGATGGGACATAGAAGGTGATTGGGTATTGGGTATTAGGGAGTGGGGATTAGAGATTGGGGATTAGGATTAGGAATTGGGGAAAAGGAAAGGGGAAAGGGGAAAAAGGAAGAACCATCCCTTTGCCCTTTAACTTTTAACCCTTTGGGCGACGCTTCTTTGTCGCTACCGCTACGCTAACGCCAGTTATCTACCGAGGGAAACCCTCCCCGAAGTTGCCACGACGCGACGGCACTTTCTTCAAGTCGGTAAAGCCGACGGCAGTTACTTCAACGGGGGGAACCTCCGCAACGTACTGCCTCCCCAACGGAGTGTCTTGGAAACCCACGCAAGGCACTTCTCTTCGCAGCACTGGTCTCACCTTTTCCCTGTCTTTCCTAGTCCCCAGTCCTCAGTCCCCAGTCACCAGTCCCCAGTCCCTAGATTACTTGCTCGACTTCTCCAATTTCAGGAATCAATTCCTTCAGGCGGCGTTCAATGCCCATTCTCAGGGTCATTGTAGAACTCGGGCAAGAACCACAAGCACCTTGCAAACGTAGTTTGACTACAGGGCCATCAAGTTCTACAACTTCCACATTACCGCCATCAGATATCAGATAAGGGCGCATTTCATCTAAGACAGTTTCGACGTTTTCAAGTGTCAGTTCCATGGTTTAAGTCCTCTTTCGGCTGAAAAATCTTTATATTCAATAGCTTGTTAACTCAATCCTAGATCCAATTGCTGCTAGATTGTGTTGTGTGTCAAGTTTGGGAGCTTGAGAGTCATGTGTTCATGACTCATGAATAAACCGCTGCTGGTTCTAGCAGTCTTATATTAGAGTAGCTATACTCAATTTTGGAACGTTGTCCATTTATATACTCTTGTACGACATGTGAGGGTTTCCCTCTGGGCAAACTTTGGTGATTCAGCACTCAGCACTATTTGATAAGTCGTTGTCACTAGATAAAAGCACTACTGGTTGTTGATAAAGAGGTACTGAGAATATGACTGTTGAACCAAGTCCTTCACCAAGACTATAAAAATGCACTTCACCACCCATTGCCTCTACTAGCTTCTGGGATATTGCCAATCCTAAACCCGTACCACCGTACTGGCGAGTACGAGAGCCATCTACCTGAGAGAATAATTGAAATAATTTATCTTGTTTATCCAAGGAAACACCGATACCAGTGTCTGCCACCCTGACTCTCACCATTCCTGGAAATTGCTGTTCCTGAAATTTTGCTTTTTTCAGTACTAAATCGGCGCTGATAGTGATGCCCCCTTCTTGAGTAAATTTAATGGCATTGTTCACCAAGTTGAGCATAACTTGTAGCAATCGTTGGTAATTGCCTTGGACAATAATTTCATCAGAGGTGGGAGGCAATTGCATCCGGAAGCTGAGTTTTTTCATCTCTGCTTGGGGACGCATGAAACTTTCTACATCACCGAATAGCTCATCTAGCTTGACTGGAGCGCAAGCTAACTCCATTTTACCTGCTTCGATTTTGGCTATGTCTAAGATGTCGTTGATGATGTTTAGCAGGTGTATTGATAATTGGTGAGCTTCTAGCAAAAATTGATTCTGTTCTTCTGGGTCATCTGCCATGCCCTCTAAAATCAGCTTCAAAAATCCGATCATGCCGTTGAGAGGGGTGCGAATTTCATGAGATACATTGGCCAGAAATTCACTTTTGAGGCGTGAGGCTTCTTCGGCTTTTTGACGCGCTGCTTCTAATTCTTTATATAAAGTAGCATGGGCGATCGCAGTTCCTAACTGATCTGCTACTTCTTTTGCTATCTCAAGTTCTGCACCTGTCAACGGGCAGCATTCATCTCGCAGAGTTATAGCAATTAATCCATTGGCTTGGTCTTTATAGCATGTAGCTACCACCAACATTTTCTGCTGCGGACACAAACTACACTCAGATACCTCCATCACAATTGGTTCTAGGGTTGCCAATGCTTGAGCAAAGGCTGGCTTAGAAGTTACATCTATTTCTTCGCCAAGCATTGAGCTACTACAAGCTGGCTGATGATACTCTGCTATCACCCGCACTCTCGAGCTAGAAGGCTGGTATGGACAAATAATACAGCGCTCTAGCCGCAGTGCTTTCCCCAAACTGTCTACTGTTTGTTGCCAAATGATATCCAAATCCAATGTGCGCCGAATATTTCTGGTAATTTGATTGACAAGCTTTTGATGTTGCTGTGAACGTAAAGCCAACTCTACCTGTGTGCATGGTTTTGATACCACATTCACTTCTTTTTTGTTGACTGTTGCTTGCAATAGCCGTCCCATTACCAAAACTGTAGTAGTAGCTGTTCCCAATTGCGGCATTATTGGGCAAATCAACAATTCCAACTCGAATAACTCTTGGTGGCAGCTAAACCAGCACTGAAACTTTTCCGGCACCAAACTGGTCAAAATTCGGTGCAACCGTTCCAAATAGGCAACCTTATCCACTGGGGCAAAAGTTTCATTCTCATCGCCCTCATTAACTATTTGCTCAGAGTTTAACCCCAACAGTTCGCTTTGCTGCCAGTGAAAGGTCAGATAGCGTCCTGCCCCATCTTGCGTGTACACCAACTCCGCTCCGAGAGTTGATAATGAGCCATCGCTCTTACTATTGAAATATTCCAGATTTTGGGGAAATAAGTTTGGCAATTGGGAATTGGCAGTAATAGTCATTAATCGAGTTGGATAGACAAATAGCAACTCAAAACAGTTTTTTTAAAGCTGTTAAAAGTTTGGCATAAAATGTTACAGCTTTGACAAACATACATTGGTATTTTGGCTGATTTGGAATCCAGATTGACAAACTTCACATTTGTTTATTTTCTTTTTACAGCTTATTTATGGATGTCAATCGTTCCATTCTCCCCTAGGTGGAATAGGGGTGCGGTGAGGGGTACGTGTCAGTTCATCATCTCTAGGAACATCACCCCGCAACCATTGCCGGATCGCTACCTCAATCACTTTACTGGGGTCATTGGTTAAATGCTGAATTTGCTCCAATAACTCCGAATCTAGGCGGACAGCAATTTCTACCTTATCGGCTCGTCTTTGCTCCGCATCGGTAGCTTTCTCTTTCATATTCATAGGTTTATATACTCAGAGGTTGCTTTTTCAAAAGCTTTGTAAAGTAGTTCTATTCATGGTTCGGGTTTATTTACTGACAAGTTTTAAAGGTCACAATTACATAGTTCCCCGAAATCGTACCAAAATAACAAGGTCAGGTTTCAAGTGTTAATTTTCATAGAACTCGCTATACAGTAGCTCTCTAGAAGTTTTGTCAGTAAATCAGTAGTTCCGGGCAATTACGAGGTGTAACTGCCCACGATATCTACACTATGTACTTATATATATTTATTGTACGCCCCTGCTTGAGCAATACCATCAGGTAAAAATAGACTTTATATATAGACTTTATATATTTTTAAAAGTCTACTTGAGTGGTCAGTGGTGAGCCAGCGCGGTCTTGGGGGTTTCCACGCCACTTGCTTTAACGGGGGGAACCCCCCTTCGGGTTCGCAGTTCCTTCAAGTCGGCGAAGCCGCCCAACGGACTGCTCACCGCAACGCACTGGCTCCCCATGAGCGACTGGCGTTAGCGAAGCACTAGCTTCGCAGGAGCATCACCCGAAGGGGTCAGTAGTTCTTCCTTGTCCCCCATTTCCCCAGTCATCGGTCATCAGGAGCCAGTGCGTTATGGAGTCAGCGCTGTGCGGAGGTTCCCTCTGTTGAGGCAAATGGCGTTCATTAGTCATCAATGCCCAATAGCAGCATCTTGACTAATAAAGCATTAAAATACATTAAGTAAATTGCTCTTTAAACCTTTGGTTGCTGCTTCAGCAAAGATAGTATATGACTGACGTTCCCGCAGTTCGCATTCGCAATTTTTGTATTATTGCTCACATCGATCATGGGAAATCAACCCTGGCCGATCGCTTACTGCAAGCCACTGGCACTGTTGACGAGCGGCAGATGAAGGAACAGTTTCTCGACAACATGGATCTAGAACGGGAGCGCGGCATTACAATTAAGCTGCAAGCTGCCCGGATGAACTATACAGCAAAAGATGGTCAGCAGTATGTGCTGAACTTAATCGATACGCCTGGCCATGTGGACTTTTCTTACGAAGTGTCGCGCAGTCTTGTCGCTTGTGAAGGGGCGCTGTTGGTAGTGGATGCGTCTCAAGGTGTCGAGGCGCAAACTTTGGCGAATGTATATTTAGCTCTCGAACATAACCTGGAAATTATCCCGGTTTTAAATAAAATCGATTTGCCTGGGGCGGAACCAGACCGGGTAATCAGCGAAATTGAAGAAATTATCGGTTTAGATTGCAGCGGTGCTATTCTGGCCTCTGCTAAAGAGGGAATTGGCATTGATGAGATTTTAGAAGCAGTTGTGGAGCGCGTACCTCCACCACAAAACACAATAGATGAACGCTTACGCGCATTAATTTTTGATAGCTACTACGATAGTTACCGAGGTGTGATTGTCTATTTTCGGGTGATGGATGGCACTTTGAAAAAAGGCGATCGCGTCTATCTGATGGTATCTGGTAAAGAATACGAAATTGACGAGTTGGGCATTCTCTCTCCTACTCAAAAGCAAGTAGACGAACTACATGCCGGGGAAGTAGGCTATTTGGCAGCGGCGATTAAAGCTGTAGCTGATGCTAGGGTGGGAGACACAATTACCCTAAGTAAAGCCAAAGCAGCAGAACCCTTACCTGGTTATACAGAAGCGAACCCGATGGTTTTTTGTGGGATGTTTCCTATCGATGCCGACCAATTTGAAGATTTGCGGGAAGCCCTAGAAAAGCTCAGTCTTAACGATGCAGCGCTACACTACGAACCAGAAACTTCTAGCGCCATGGGGTTTGGCTTCCGCTGTGGATTCTTGGGCTTACTGCACATGGAAATTGTGCAAGAACGTCTAGAGCGAGAGTATGACCTTGATTTAATTATTACAGCCCCTTCAGTAGTTTATAAAGTCATAACTAATAAGGGTGAGGAACTGTACATTGATAATCCTAGCCACTTACCTGCACCCAACGATCGCGAGAAAATTGAAGAACCCTACGTCCAGGTAGAGATGATTACGCCGGAAACATACGTCGGCACATTGATGGAGTTGTCGCAGAATCGGCGTGGCATCTTCAAAGATATGAAATATCTCACCCAAGGACGAACTACACTCACTTATGAGCTACCCTTGGCGGAAGTCGTCACCGACTTTTTCGACCAAATGAAGTCGCGATCGCGCGGTTATGCCAGCATGGAATATCATCTCATCGGCTACCGCGAAAATCCTCTGGTGAAGCTGGATATTATGATTAACGGCGATCCCGTTGATTCTTTGGCGATGATTGTCCACCGGGATAAAGCTTACAATGTGGGGCGGTCAATGGCAGAAAAACTCAAAGAACTAATTCCCCGGCATCAATTCAAAGTGCCAATTCAGGCATCCATTGGCAGTAAAGTGATTGCCAGCGAACACATCCCCGCCTTACGGAAAGACGTGCTTGCCAAGTGCTACGGGGGCGACATCAGCCGCAAAAAGAAACTCTTACAGAAGCAGGCAAAAGGTAAAAAACGCATGAAATCTGTGGGCACGGTGGATGTACCGCAGGAAGCTTTTATGGCAGTACTGCGTTTGGATCAAACTTAATTTGACAGCGGGTATTGTCTACAGCTAACTCATAGGGAGTAGGGAATAGGAATTTTTCTTCCCCACTCCCTATTCATTTAATTGCTGTGAGTTATTAAAAGGTAGGAGGCAGGAGGCAGAAGGCAGGAGTTATTATTCTTTCCCTTGTCTCCCTTGTCCTCCTTGTCCCCTCATCTCCCTCTGCCTCCCCTGCTCTTCATCAAGGGGTATGATACTTCCTTGAAATTTGGCATTTTTAGGTTAATCTTCTGAGATGTTTCATATGGTCTTTGCTGATTTCCTCAGCCTTGATAACCTTTTAATCAGCTTTATCAAAAAAACTGTTAAAAAATCTAAAAGTTTTCGTAAATTTACTCACTGCAATTGCCACCCTTGTATTTTTAGATAAATGTAGTTTTTTAGATATTTATAAAAGTAGCGGAGAGTTTTAGTATATGAAGGTACTGGTACTGAGTTGGGAGTTTCCACCAAGGATAGTTGGGGGAATTGCACGTCATGTCGCAGAGTTGTACCCGGAACTCGTGAAGCTAGGACATGAAATTCACCTGATTACCGCAGAGTTTGGTCAGGCATCAATGTACGAGGTAGTTGAGGGAATACATGTGCATCGGGTGCCAGTGGGATATAGCAACGATTTCTTTCACTGGGTTGTCAATCTGAACCAGAGTATGGGACATCACGGGGGCAAGTTAATCTTGGAGGAAGGCCCGTTTGATTTAATTCATGCTCATGATTGGTTAGTTGGAGATGCAGCGATCGCCCTTAAGCATAACTTCAAAATTCCTTTAATTGCCACCATCCACGCTACTGAATACGGACGTTATAACGGCATTCACACTGAGACTCAATATTATATTAGTAACAAAGAAAACTTACTTGCTTACAACGCTTGGCGGATTATCGTTTGTAGCGATTATATGCGGCAGGAAGTACAACGAGCGCTGCACAGTCCTGGGAACAAAATTGATGTTATTTATAACGGTATCCGCGCCGAAAAGAAAAAGCACCACGAAGATTTTCATGCTCAAGATTTTCGCTGCCAATTTGCCGAAGACAATGAAAAAATCGTTTACTACGTCGGTCGCATGACCTATGAAAAAGGTGTACCTTTATTACTCAATGCTGCTCCGAAAGTGCTTTGGGAAATGGGGGGTAACGTTAAATTTGTAATTGTTGGTGGTGGCAATACCGATCATCTCAAGCGTCAAGCTTGGGATTTAGGAATTTGGCATAAATGCTATTTTACCGGCTTTCTCTCCGATGAATATTTAGATAAATTCCAAACTGTTGCTGACTGTGCGGTGTTTCCCAGTTTTTACGAACCTTTTGGAATTGTGGCTTTAGAAAGCTTTGCTTCTCGCGTTCCTGTGGTAGTTTCCAATACAGGAGGTTTTCCAGAAGTAGTCCAACACACCAAAACAGGTATTGTTACTTGGGTAAATAATGCTGATTCCCTTGCTTGGGGAATTTTAGAAGTTTTGAAAAATCCCGATTATCGGCAATGGCTGATTGATAATGCCTATGAAGATTTGAAGCGACGCTTTAGCTGGCCGAAATTAGCCGAGCAAACAGAGAAAGTTTATCACCGAGTTGTGCAAGAGCGAGCGCAAATTGTGTGGCTTTAACACTTACAATAAAACCAAAAATTCTAACACAATAACGCAGATAATTAATGATTATTCTGCGTTATTTTGCGTTAATAAACAGTACAACCTCTGTACGCTGGAAATTTTACCTTATCTGGTGCGAAAGTTAGCAATAATTGCAGTTTGCACCAGAAGTTTAGTATGACAAACGCATTACCAAATATAGGAAAGCGCTTGAAGACTGTCGGAACCAAGTTGTTGAGGATGGTAGTTGTCTTCATCGGCGATTTTATAGCAGACTTGAAACGCTACTTCCTGGGGGGCGACACTGCCGATTTTCGTTATCCCTTGCCTGAGACTGTTCGTCCCGCCTTAGCTGGGCCTGCCATTAGCTTGGGTGGGGGTGGTCCTGATGTAGAGGAGGGTATCCAATGGATGATTAACCAAGTTAGGGGAGGTACTCACAGCGCTACCAAAGTTGATGTTGTAGTTATCCGCACTTATGGCAATCACGATTACAATCGGCTAATTTCTGACATGAAGGGTGTCAACTCTGTGAAGACGCTGATTATTAGCAATCGCAATGATGCAAACAAAGTGGAGATTGTTGAGAAAGTCGCAAATACTGATGTGGTTTTCTTTGCTGGTGGCGACCAATGTCAGTACATCCGCAGTTGGAAAGATACCAAACTAGAGGAAGCTGTCAAGTCAGTTTATGCCAGAGGGGGTGGTATTGGTGGCACTAGTGCAGGTGCAATGATCCAGAGTGAATACATCTACGATGCTTGTGCTTCTTCCGAAGAAGGCATTGAAACTAGGAATGCACTGGAAGATCCCTACCAAGACATTACTTTTACTTACAACTTTTTTAGATGGAGAAATCTCCACGGAACCATCGTAGATACCCACTTCGACAGGCGTAAAAGAATGGGTCGAATTATGGCTTTTATTGCCCGTCAGATTAAAGATGGTGTATCTAAAAGCGTTTTAGGTATAGCTATTAGCGAAGAAACATCGGTTGTTGTGGATAGAAACGGTCTAGCAAAAGTTACGGGCAGGGGTGCCGCATATTTTGTACTTGGCGATCATCCACCAGAAGTATGCGAACCTCGAACTCCTTTGACATATCATGACTACAAGATTTGGAGAGTTCCCCGTGGCGATACATTCGATCTAAAAAATAGACCGACGACAGGATACTATCGTCGCAGCGTTAAGAGGGGACGGTTTGATTCAGATCCATATTGAGTCAGTTGTCAGTGGTCAGTGGTCAGTGGTCAGGAGTTCTTCTCCTTGTCCCCTTGTCCCCGCGTCCCTATCTCTTCTACACCAGGGTTGTCTGCTTGCGTAAACTTTGAATAGTAGCGATCGCATGTTTAGCTACAATATCAATCTCCTCTGAGGTATTAAACCGTCCAATGCCAAACCGTACTGAGGCATAAGCTAGTTTTTCTGAATGTCCCAGTGCTGTGAGGACATGGGAAGGCGCTGTGGTAGCCGAGGAACAAGCAGAACCAGAAGATACTGCCATAACTGGCTGCAATCCTAACAACAATGCGGCCCCATCTACACCTTCAACGCTGATATTCAAATTTCCCGCCAGTCGTTGGGTAGGATGTCCGTTGAGGTGAATTCCTTCTAATTGGGAAAGCTGCGATCGCAATCTTTGCCTGAGTTCGGTGAGGCGTTGGTTTTCTATTGTCTGTTCTGCCAAAGCTATTTCTACAGCTTTGCCAAAGCCGACAATTTGCGGTGTATATAAAGTACCAGAACGCATCCCCCGTTCGTGTCCGCCACCATGTTGCTGGGGAGCAAGTTGCACTCTGGGATTGCGCCTGCGAACGTACAGCGCCCCGATGCCTTTGGGGCCGTATACTTTATGTGCAGTCAGCGACATCAAGTCAATTTTCATTGCCTGCACGTCGAGGGGAATTTTGCCAATAGCTTGAGCTGCATCTGTGTGAAAAATGATATTGCGATCGCGGCACATTTCTCCAATTTCTGCCAAAGCCTGCAAAACACCAATTTCATTATTTGCAGCCATCACTGACACCAAAATCGTTTCAGGACGGAAAGCTTTTTCTAATTTAGTTAAATCAATCAGTCCATCTTTTTGAACTGGAAGTATAGTGATTTCAAAACCGAGGGTTTTTAAATATTTGCAAGGGTCAAGAACTGCGCTATGTTCAGTAGCAACAGTAATAATATGTTGTCCTTTTTGAAAATAAGCCTCTGCAACACCTTTAATCGCTAAATTATTTGCTTCAGTTGCGCCACTAGTGAAAACAATTTCTTCTGGAGTAGCATTAATTGCTGTTGCTAATATTTCTCGTGTTTGTTTAACAGCAGCTTCTGCTTCCCAGCCGTAAACATGACTAATACTAGATGGATTGCCAAAACGTTCTGTGAAGTAGGGTAGCATTGCTGCTACTACCCGTTCATCTACAGGTGTAGTAGCATGACAATCGAGATATATAGGGCGAGTAGACATAAATTAACTCAAAACTTGACTTAATTTTTTTAAGATACTTAGAACCTGATGTAATTCATTTCCTCTTCTGGATAAAGTAAATTTATCAGACAAAGCATACTCAGGTTTATCTTGATTTATTAGCTTGATAAATTGAAAATCTTCTCCACTTGTCACACATCCAAATACGGGTTTTTCTGGATTGGGATTAGCCAGTATATAACCTAGTGCCTGGGGTATAGCTTCTAAAAGAGAAAAACTAGCCCTTTTAGATTCAATTACTAACAACCATAGTTGTTCTTAAATAATTAAAACGTCAATGCGCCCTCTAACAATTTCTTCTTCATCTTCCAAAGCAAGTTCTATAGACTCTTCAGTAGTGATAAAAAATGGCTCCCGATAAAATCCTGCTAAATCTAATAATGGAGACACAACTACCATTTTTACTGCATTCTCTAAGATTGGTGGGCGTTTTACCAATCTGAGAAAATTAGTTTTAACTCTATCTAAATATTGCTTTTCTAAATCTGTAATTTCTGGTAGGCTTTCAAGCCATTCTAGGAAAAATGTCTCATCTTCAGCAAGCTGTAGACCAAATCTTTCTTCCAGATAGGCAAGCCCGATATTTTGTGCTTGGATGAATTGAACCATGTTTATTTCAACTTGCGAAAAGTCTGATTCCTTACTTCGATGATAGCGCTGGCAGTTTCTAAATCTATATCCTAATCATTCGAGAATTATCAGTCCTTTCACTTGGGACTTGAGGTGTGTACTAATTCCCGTAATTTAGTTAAAACTGCTTGAGCATGACCTTTGACCTTCACGTTAGGCCAAGCATAAGCAATGATTCTATCAGGTGAAACCAAGAAGGTTGAGCGAACAACACCCATATATTCTTTACCCATAAACTTTTTTAGTCGCCAAGCACCATAACTTTCTGTTAGCAGATGTTCCGGGTCACTCAACAAGGTGATTGATAAGTTATGTTTGTCAATAAATTTACAATGGGATTTACCCGAATCTGGACTCACACCTAAAATTGTCGCTCCCAGAGCGCTGAATTCTTGATGTAACTCGGTAAAGTCTTGCGCTTCTGTGGTACAACCAGGGGTGTCATCTTTGGGGTAGAAATAGAGGATAACCCACTGTTCGCCAAAATCATCCAGACTGACTAGGTTGTCATTTTGGTTAGGAGTAGAGAAATCAGGCGCTTTTTGTCCAGCCTCGGGAATGTTACTCATGATGGGGTATGTAAAGATTGCGTAGATGCAAAGCAGCTTGTCGCTAGACATCGCCTTCAAATTTTATCCAGATTGGGCGATCGCATGTAATTACCAGTGAAGAATCAGGCGTTTAGACTGATAGCTCTGGTGAATGGCACAAATTCTGTGACAATGAGTAACAGCAAACCGGAATACCGATTTAAGCTACTCATGAGCCATTCTCATAAAAGTCCTTTACGACGTAAACCCTTTCAATCATACCTTTATGCTTTTTGGAAGTTTTCCCGCCCTCACACAATTATTGGCACGAGTCTGAGTGTATTGGGTTTATATTTAGTTGCTATTGCCCTTTCTAAGACAGAGTTTTCTAATATTCAATTAGTTTCACTTTTGGGTGCATGGATTGCCTGTTTGTGTGGCAATGTTTACATTGTGGGGTTAAATCAACTGGAAGATGTTGATATTGACAAGATTAATAAACCTCATTTACCGCTAGCATCAGGAGAATTTTCTAAAGCGCAAGGGCGATTAATTGTCATTATTACTGGAATTTTGGCGCTAGTTGTAGCATGGCTAACTGGGCCTTTTTTATTTGGTATGGTGGCTTTGAGCCTAGCAATTGGTACAGCTTATTCATTACCACCAATTCGCTTGAAGCAGTTCCCATTTTGGGCAGCACTATGTATTTTTTCAGTGCGCGGCACAATTGTGAATTTAGGACTATTTCTGCACTTTAATTGGGTACTGCAAAAAAGCCAACTAATTCCTTTGACAGTTTGGGTGCTAACAATATTTATTTTGGTATTTACGTTTGCGATCGCTATCTTTAAAGATATCCCCGATCTGGAAGGCGATCGCCTGTACAATATCACTACTTTCACTATTCAACTCGGACCGCAAGCCGTGTTTAATTTGGCTCTTTGGGTACTAACTGTCTGCTACTTGGCAATGATTTTAGTTGGTGCTATACGGCTAGCTTCAGTTAATTCAGCATTTCTCGTGATTACTCACTTGGTAGTGCTGTGTTGGATGTGGACGCGGAGTTTAGTTGTAGACTTGCAAGATAAAACTGCGATCGCTCAGTTCTACCAATTCATCTGGAAACTATTTTTTCTAGAATATCTGATGTTCCCTGCTGCCTGTCTTTTGGCTTAACACAATGATAGACACTTTTCAAGTAACTGATATTCTGGCGATCGCCGTAGTAAGTACCAGTATTGCTATTCTCGGTTATTTTGCTTGGAAAACCTTGATTACTTCAGACTTTTATCAAAAAGGAATCAATCTTTATCAGCAACAAGACTATGAAGGTGCAGAAGCAGCTTTTCGCAAAGTGATTTCTATCAACTCTACAAATGATGTTGTTCGCTTGTTGTTAGGAGATGTTTTAAATCAGCAAGGCAAAGTTCAGCAAGCAAAGGAATTATTTAGTGAAGTAATTCGACGCAGTCCTAAAAATCCTGATGCCTACTTGCGTATGGCAAACATTTTAATGCAGGAAAACCAAAAAGAAGAAGCTAAAACTAATCTTCAAAAAGCTCAAGAGTTATTGCAAAAACAACGCCAACCAAATAAAGCTCAAAAGATTGCTCAACTATTAGAACAAATAAACGGGAGGTCAAGTTGATTTGAAAAGCTTCAGGAATAGCGTAGAGAATGTTCTAATCATTATTGAATACTTCAATCCTCGCTTTTGGGGAGTAGTATAAAACAAAAAATATACTCTTTTAAGCTAGTTAATCTCAAATCATGACTGAACAAAGGGGCAAAGTTTACCTCGTAGGTGCTGGGCCTGGAGACGTGGTACACCTGACAGTAAAAGCTTACAATCTTTTGGGTCAAGCTCAGGTTTTAGTTTACGATGCTTTAGTAGATGACCAATTGTTGCAATGCGTACCGTCTGATTGCTTAAAGCTGGATGTGGGCAAACGCGGTGGTAAACCCAGCACACCACAAACTGAGATTAATAAGTTACTTGTGAAGCACTGCCAGCAGGGTAAACAAGTTGTCAGACTCAAATCAGGCGATCCGTTTATTTTTGGGCGCTGTACTTCTGAAATTGAAGCTTTGAAAGCATCGAGTTGCGAATTTGAAGTAATACCAGGAATTTCTTCAGCCCTTGCAGCACCCTTGCTGGCGGGAATTCCGCTAACAGATCCCGTTCTGAGTCGTTGTTTTGCAGTGTTTACGGCCCACGAACCAGAAGCTTTAGACTGGGAGGCATTGTCACGGTTAGAGACACTGGTAATATTGATGGGTGGACAACATCTACCGGAAATTGTACATCAGCTATTACGGTATGGGCGATCGCGCTTAACACCCATTGCCATCATCCGCTGGGCAGGCACTCCAAATCAAGAAATTTGGGTAGCCCAACTAAGTAATATTTTGGAACAAACTACTGGTTTATCTCTTTCCCCAGTGGTAATTGTGATTGGCGAAGTTGTCGGGCTACGCAATTTCTTACAACCTGAGAAAATATACTTTGAAGATTCGACTACAGCCAAAACTTCCAGCCTGCCAAATATGTCAAGCAACTTCCCCCCATCCCCCCACCTCCCCCTCGCTGGCAAAACAATCTTAGTGACACGTTCATCTGGACAATCGAGTCAATTTAGCGATCGCCTCACCGCATCAGGTGCTAAAGTCATTGAAATGCCTGCCTTAGAAATTGTCCCGCCTACTAGTTGGGAAGCTTTGGATAATGCGATCGCTAATTTATCTGACTTTCACTGGTTAATTCTTACCTCCACTAATGGTGTAGACTACTTTTTTGCAAGATTAAACGCCCAAGGTAAAGATACCCGTGCTTTAGCTAGTGTCAAAATTGCCGTTGTTGGCGAGAAAACAGCCAAAAGTCTCAAACAACAGGGAATCCAACCAGATTTTATTCCCCCTGACTTTGTTGCCGATTCTTTAGTCGAAAACTTTCCTGAAGAACTGCTTGGGAAAAAGATTTTATTTCCCAGAGTCGAAAGTGGCGGACGAGAAATTTTAGTCAAAGAATTAACCGTCAAAGGCGCAGAGGTAATCGAAGTTGCCGCATATCAATCTTCCTGTCCTAGTAGTGTCTCGTCACCGACAAAATTAGCTTTGCAAAATCGCACGATAGATGTAATTACCTTTGCTAGTTCTAAAACTGTGCAATTTTTCTATCAACTCACAAGCACTATATTTGCTAATAACGGCGATGGAAATCAATCTTCTGTAGTAGCAAATCAGTTAGAGGGAATTTGTATTGCCTCTATCGGTCCCCAAACCTCGAAAACTTGTCAGTCTTTATTTGGGCGCGTAGATGTGGAAGCTGAAGAATATACTTTAGATGGGTTAACTCAAGCACTTATCCAATGGGCAACCAAATGATTGACAACTGTACAGACAGCGATTAATCGCGTCTCTACTAATGACTAAACGCATTATCGGCTTAACTGGAGGCATCGCCACAGGCAAAACTACCGTTACCAATTATTTGGCTAGCACTTACGGTCTGCCGATTTTGGACGCAGATATTTATGCTAGAGATGCAGTAACTCTAGGTTCGCCCATTCTCGAAGCGATCGCTCAACGTTATGGCAAACAAATTTTACTAGCAGATGGCAGCCTCAACCGCCAAAAATTAGGCGAAATTATCTTTCAGCATCCAGATGAACGCAACTGGATAGAGGGTTTGATTCATCCTTATGTAGGCGATCGCTTCCTTAAAGAAATCGCCCAATCGTCTTCGCAAACACTGGTGTTAGTTATCCCTCTGCTATTTGAAGCTCAGATGACTAATTTAGTTACAGAAATCTGGGTTGTGTCTTGTTCTGAATCACAACAACTACAAAGATTAATACAGCGAAATCATTTAAGTAGAGAACAAGCACAAGCCCGCATCAATAGCCAATTATCTCTTGAACAAAAGGCATCTCTCGCAGATATTGTGTTAGACAACTCCTCTACCCTAGAAGCACTGCTGAAACAGATCGATGCTGCCCTAGCAATAAGAAGTATAAATTAAAACTAAATTCTCTTTTTAAATTTAGATTAATGATACTCTAAATACATACAGCATTTATAAGCTTAATTAATTAACATATCTTAAAGATTGAGCATTGCAAACCCAGTGCTTTAGTCGGTTTTGCCGATTTAAAACAAGTGGCACGATTGGGTATTAAAAGTAAGATTTTCATGCTTTGTTGTAAACAAAGTTCATGGTTATATTTTACAAATCTTGTCCAATATGTTCGTAATTTTACTGTAGCTGGTATAGTTAAAACCGATGTATAATATTTAATAAATTTCCATTACTAGAGTCATACAAAATATTTAACTAGATGTTCAATATTGCAGGCATTGGATAGGCGTAACCAATCATCTCGATACTTAATTAGTACAGACTCGCTCAGCATTATTAATGATGCTGATTCCAGCCTGGTAAAAATTAAAAATTAAGAGTTACGAATTAAGTCTTAAGAAAAATTAATTTGAATGCTGGGTATTGCTTTTAAAATTGTTTTTGTATTTCAAAAGAACTACCGACAAGTTTTTAATTTTTGATTTGCGATCTACAGGTGAGGCTAAAGACATTTGTGTAATCAGTTGGATAAGAGGTAAAGGTTAAGGAAAAAAGGAAAATCCAATCTCTTTGACTCTTTCCTCAGCTGCCTATCTTCAAAGGTAACGCCACTTTTTCCTTCTTCTGCAAGCAGTCTATTGTTTTTATTAGAAAAAGGTAAGGTTAATTACTGTCTGGATTTTATACCAATCTTTTCTAGATTGGTTATTGTCCAAAATTGATATCCGTTTATACAGAGCTTTTTTTGTAAACATGATATTGGAAAAAACACTTATGTCTTTTATTAAAACAAGTATTAACTTAAGTTCCGGTGTTTTAAGTTTGTTCCCACTGGTAATGCTCTCAGCAAAATCAAAAAAGAATTATAAAACACACGATTACAGCCAACTGATTAAGGGAAGAGACTACGTATTTGAGTCCCTTCATGGAGGAATAGAAGGACACATGACCGGGATAGGAAAAGGTCTAAAACCTCATGATTACATTGTTTTAAAGCATGGTTCCTCAACTTTTAGATATCAAATTGCGGAAATTGATTATTACTCTGAGCCGCCAGATATGTGGATAGCTTTACTAAAACGAGTACTAGTTGAGTGACAGGGGGAAAGGAAGAGATGAGGGAGACGCGGGGACACAGAGAATTATTTAAGAATTCTCTCCTCTGCCCATCCTCCGCCCCCTACCTTTTAAGTCATACTTCTCCACCAACCACTACATCGCGAATTCGCAGACTTGGGCCACCGCAACCCACAGGCAAGCCATTTTGTCCACCCTTACCGCAACCACCAGATTCATCCCAGTAAAAGTCATCACCAATTGCTTCAATATCGGCCAGCGTTTGGAAAACATTTCCTGAGAGTGTCACATCTCTCACGGGTTCAGCTATTTTGCCGTTTCTAATCATCCATGCTTCCCCAGCGCTAAAAGTAAACATTTCGCCATTCGTCATGCCACCAAGCCAATTACGGGCATATACTCCTTCTTTAATACCAATGAATAAATCTTCAACTGGTGTTTTACCCCGTTCAATCCAAGTATTTGTCATCCGCACAATTGGGGTAAAGTGATAATTGAGACAGCGGGCGTTGCCTGTAGGCGCTTCTTCTAATTTGCCAGCGGTTTCACGGGAATGTAAACGTCCTACTAGAACCCCATCTTTAATTAATTGGGTAGTAGTGGCGGGTGTACCTTCATCGTCATAAAAATAACTACCTCGATGCCCTTCTGGAGCAGCACCATCAAAAATTTGCAGTTCTTCTGGCCCAAATCGCCGTCCAATGGTCATGACTTCTAGTAGATCCGGATTTTCGTATGCCATATCAGCTTCGGAAAGATGACCAAAAGCTTCATGTACAAACAAACCAGTGAGAATTGGGTCAATGACAACGGTGTAAGTATTGCCTTTCACCGATGGCAGTGATAAGGCAGCAACAGCCCTTTGGGCAGAACTCTTGACTTGTTCATCCAAGTTAGTTAGGTCTTCGTAGGATTTACGAGAGCCAGTAGTTTCTCGTCCGGTTTGGATGGTTTCGCCGTTTTTTGCTGTAGCAGCAAAGCGCATTTCCATATCTACCCAAGATTGCTCAATGAGAGTACCTTCTGAGGTAGCGAGGATGACTTTTTGAGTGCTGTCACCGTAGCGCACGGAAGTTGTGGTAATGCGACGGTCAACGCTTTTCAGCAGTTCGGTGTAGCGATCGCACAACTCTTTTTTGTTCTTGAGGGGAATTATGCGGGGATCTGTGCCTGTCAGAGGTAGGTGGCATACTGCTTGCACTGGATCGATGGGAGCGAGGATAGTTTCTTCGTCACCAACCATTCGTGCAGCGGCGATCGCTTCTTGAATGCGTTCTGTAATTGTCGCCAGTTCGTTAAAGCTGCTTAATCCCCAGCCACCTTTATAACAAGCACGAATATGTCCACCAATTGAAATACCTTCGCTGAGGGTTTCTACCTTGTCGCCACGCAACAAGATATCAGTCCCTTCTGCTTCTTCGAGGCGAATCATCAGATAATCCACGCGGGATGAGTAGCGGGCGATGAGGTCAGAAAGTAAATTTTGTGCGTCAGCAATTTTATTCGACATTTTTAGGTAGTAACCATGACGAACTGACTTTATTTTGCAATTATTTTGTCAATGTCGGCTACTCTTTTGAGTGAGGACACGGGGACAAGGAGAATTTAGACCAGATGCAATCTGGTAATTCCTCGACAACGACAGGCGATCGCTCGATCGGCGGACTTTACGCTAACCTCAACCCCGCAAAGAAATTGAAATAGGCTAATTTCACAACCGGATTTTTCCCCTCGAAGTAGAAGGTTTTGGCAAAATTCAAATTAGACATCACTGACAAAGCTAAAATTACTAGTAGGGTTTTCTGCGTCTAAAAATCCCGCATGGTAAGCCCAGGTAAGCGTCTTAGAAGCTATCTACCATTGTGATGCCAATGACTGAACAACATGATGCTGACTTGCCATCAGCGGAATCTGAGCAGTCCAGTGAACCAACTGATAGTGTGACAACTAAGTTGGCTAATGTCTCCTGGACAAACCGCATTAGTGGTGTCTGGAACAAGGCAACAGCAAATTTAATACAACGCCTACCCGTAGAGCAAGTTGCACAGACGGTTATTCAGTGGTTTAGTGTCAGCGAAACTGAGGTTGCAGAGATTTTGGAGACGGTTCGAGCAGAACTGCCAACGACAGAAGCTTTGCTGATTGGTAAGCCTCAAGCCGGAAAAAGTTCGATTGTTCGAGGACTAACGGGAGTAACTGCCGAGATTGTTGGCCAGGGATTTCGTCCCCATACGCAACATACTCAGCGCTATGCCTATCCTTCCAATGAACTGCCGTTGCTGATTTTTACAGATACGGTAGGACTGGGAGATGTGAACCAGGACACCTCAGCAATTATTCAGGAGTTAGTTGGTGATTTACAAAAAGAAAGCGATCGCGCTAGAATCCTGATTCTGACCGTTAAAATCAATGATTTTGCCACTGATACTCTGCGACAAATTGCTCAGCAGTTGCGTCAGAAATATCCAGAAATTCCCTGTCTGCTAGCGATTACCTGCTTGCATGAAGTTTATCCTCCTGATATAGCCGATCATCCTGCATATCCACCAGACTATGAGGAGGTCAATCGAGCATCGGCTGCCATTGTAGAAGCCTTTGCACAACTGTGCGATCGCTCGGTTATCATCGACTTTGCTCTCGAAGAAGACGGCTACACTCCGGTGTTTTATGGCTTAGAAGCGCTCAGCGATAATCTCGCAGATTTACTTCCAGAAGCAGAAGCCCAAGCGATTTATCAGCTATTGGAACGGGAAGAAGTTGGTAAGCAAATTGGCAATCTCTACCGAGATGCTGGTCGGCGTTACATTTTGCCATTTGCGATTATGTCCGCTACCCTCGCAGCCGTGCCGCTGCCATTTGCCACAATGCCTGTACTGACTGCTTTACAAGTCTCGATGGTGGGTCTATTAGGTAAGTTATATGGGCAGACGTTGACCCCATCGCAAGCAGGGGGTGTTGTGAGTGCGATCGCAGGTGGTTTTTTGGCACAGGCGGTTGCAAGAGAGTTAATTAAGTTTCTCCCAGGTTTCGGCAGTGTAATAGCAGCTTCTTGGGCAGCTGCCTATACTTGGGCATTAGGTGAAGGAGCCTGTGTTTACTTTGGTGATTTAATGGGAGGGAAGAAACCAGATCCTCAAAAAATTCAGTCTGTAATGCAAGAGGCGTTTAAAACAGCAAAAGAACGGTTTAAGGGAATTAAGCGTTGATTTTTTTGGGCACAACCATGATTCGCTCGATCGCACTTTTTACCACTCGCCTTTCTTTCTACAATTTCTCCTTTGCTGGCGGGACAATACCAAACTTATTTAAACCTGCATCAATGTCTCTCAGTAGCTTAAAATCCTCCTCTGGCAAAGGAAAACTGTTACTGCTGAATAAACCCACATTCACCGCAGACTGATTTTCTAGAAAGGAGAATGCTTGGCGAAACTGTTGCGGCGCTGCTTTGATTGGTGAGTCAAAATGGCAGGGAATAATCCACTGGAAGTCCCAACTCGCTACTTTATTTGCCCAGTTGATAGTTTCCCTTGGTGCCCGATTGAGAATAAGTGTTTGTAAAATGGGTGCTACAAATAAACGTCCGTTACCACGTAGGGCATCAAACGATCGCTTCCAGTCTGGATACCATTTAAAGGGAAACAACCCAAAATAAGCTTTTTTCGAGCGTTCTGGTGCTTTCAGGGCATCACGAAATACCCGATCCCATGCAATTACTTCCAGTACGCTTGGTCGAAAGTACAAAGCAAACAATGAAACGCGCTGCCATCCTTTACGACGATTTGCTTGATTATCGGGGACGATATCAGAGGCTTTATCTTTGGCATGGAACAGCAAGGGGTATGGATCTAATTGAACGATCGCAGGCGGATCTTCTGGTATAGAAATAACGGAATCTGTGATTAAAAGAGTATGCGATCGCCTGTGGAAAAATGCAACTTCTGCAAACCGCCCAGGGCCGAGTTCTATGGGGCCGAGGATTGCGTAGTCAAACTCATCGGCAAAGGGGACTTTGCTACTGTCTTCTGGGAGTACCTGGGTACGTTTGGAGGGTAAGCCCAGCCAGCTAAGTGGCAGGTTCAGTGGAAAACTCCATTGTTTGGGAGCCACAAATACCCGTGCATTGGGAAAGAATCTAGCGAAGGGGCCAACAAAGACCTTGTGTTCTAGTCCGGAGATAGTTGGCAGGATAATGTACTTCACATCGCCGTGTTCTGCTACCAACTCATTCACTAGGCGGATACACTCTGGGGTTGGTGCTACGGGGGCATAAACAAGTAGTCCGCCGCCTTCTAGCTTAACCACAGTCATGCGGATGGGTACGACAACGTAAAAGATGCCTTGTAACTGGTCAAAAGTCCAGATGGTGTCCTTAACTACTTCTTGGCGAATTGTCCGCCGCTTGCCATATGGATAGAGTGGCACAACGGGCCACAACTTCCATGAAAAGTCACTTGGATGAATCTGTTCTGCGTTTTCCACACGTTCATCATCAGCCACTCTGCCACACCCTCCCAATTCCCGATGCTCAGACTATTTTTATTTGAACTCCAAAAGTCGGAGTTTAGCAAATTGTTGAGCCAATAAAATAACTCTTGTTAAAACTTTAGTTTTAAGGGTAAACGTCATACCATTGCTGGCAGGGGTGTCAATGCGATCGCCTAGGGTGTCTGAAGAACATTGACTCATCTTTCTCAAATAGATAAGGTAAATGTGATGAACTCGAAGTTTGCACCTCGGAACACGAATTGTCTAGTCAAAAGGGCGATTGCTTGACTTTTTATCCTCGAAATTGCACCTTTTATCCTCGAAGCTGCGCCTTTGCTCTTCATAATTGAGCTTCTGAACTCGAAACTTGCACCTTGAAACACGAATTGTTGAGTCAAAAGGGCGATTGCTCGACTTCAAAGCTTCATGATTTGACTTCTGAACTCGAAGCTTGCACCTTGAAACACAAATTGTCGAGCAAAAAAGGCGAACGTTCCACCTCTAAACCTCAGCAATAGCTTATTCTTACTCATTTAAACGGTCTGCGATCGCATTCACCAATCTCTCAAATTCTGATTCGCTGTGAATATCTTCAGTCTGAGTATTCATGTCTCTCAGCAGGTCGATAAGTTTGGCGATCGTGTTGCGTATCTCTCTGTATTGGTCAATATCTTCTCGAATTCCCTGCAAATTATCTGCGGAAACCTCTTTTATCGCTTTATCCAATTCTTTAATTTGCTCTTCCCAATACTTAACATATTTAATTCTTTCAATTGCTTTAAAAATATTGGCATCTGCTAAAATAATCGGAAATATTCGTTTATAAAACTCTTTATCTTTAGCAATTTCAACCAGTTCATACATACAATTTTCGGACTTCAAATACTGGTCGCTAATTACTAAAATTACGCATGTACCACGGCTCAAACGCTGCATAAATTCTTTAAATCTTTCTTTATAGCCAATTGCATTAATATCACGAATAATTTTGATGTCCTTGGCTTGAAATGCCTGCTCTATCTTCGCTACAAGTGGTTTACTTTGTTCATCCCGCCAAGTGTAAGAGATAAACACTTCCTTTTGATTGCTATATTTTAGCCCATGTGTCAATGATTCCTCTCTTTCTTGCTCCAGTTCGCTTTGCAACTGTGCAACTTGAGGGTTGAGTTGCCCATCTGTGCCGACGGATAGGGATTTGACATCATCAATTAACCTGAGGACATTTACCATTTGATAGCTATTTTCGCACTCAATTTGGTAACGACCAGCATTTAGGCGTTTGTAGAGTGCATCCAGAGAATAAACATGAGGTGTCTGAGTGTTTTTGCAAGTATCACAGTTACAAGGAACTAAAGTTTGATATTGCAAACGTTTGTCGTAAGAATTGTGGATTTTGTCGAGTTCATGGGTAACGACCGCCATCAGTTCTTTTTTGCGGTTTCCTGTTACACGAACTTTAATTTCCCGTTGATTGTAGTGTTCAATGACTTCGGCACGAGTTTTGTCTTTATTGAGAACAACACCACTTTTCCAAACGAGTTTTTGCTGTTCAATCCAAGGGTGTGTCTCAACAATAAAGCGGGTGACGATGCCTTTGGGCATAAATGTATAGGTGTAGCGCAGGGTGAGGTTGTTGGTATCATCCCAGGTATAATCAGCTTTTTCAATAGAAAGCAATTGCGGCGCAATATAAGTGCCTGGAAGACCGGGAATTTCGTAGCATAGCTTGAACCGCATCATTAGTTGCAGTAGTTCATCTCGCATATCAGCATATTCGCCGTTTTTCCAAATATCTTTGAGGTCGTCTTTGGTAAAACAACCCAACTTTTTCTTAACATTGTCATTGTCCAAAACTTTGTAGACGGCAGTAGTTCCCCATTCCGGTTTGAGGATAACGTAGTGTTTCAGTGTGGAATCGTCCTGGTTGCCCAAATTCTGGTGGCAGACTGCTTAGTTGATTGTTGTAGAGGAAGAGTGTTCGTAGGTTAGTGAGTTGTCCTATTTGTAGCGGCAGAATACTCAGTTGATTACTGTTGAGGAACAGTGATCGCAATTTGATGAGTTGTCCTATTTGTGGCGGCAAACTGCTTAGTTGATTGCTGCTGAGGTAGAGCGAGCATAAGTTAGTGAGTTGGACTATTTCCTTTGGCAGAATGCTCAGTTCATTACTACGGAGGTCGAGCGATTGCAAGTTAGTGAGTTGGACTATTTCCTTTGGCAGAATGCTCAGTTTATTAATACCGAGGTTGAGCGATCGCAGGTTAATGAGTTGTCCTATTTCCGGTGGTAGCGTTATTATGCTGTTGTCAGAAAGGTCTAACTCTATCACCTTATCTGTGACAGCTTGTTCAATAATTTGCAGCAGTTCTTCGTTAGTCATTTCGGATTTTACAGAGGTGATGCCTGACGACGAGTTGCTGCTTGGACGCGCAGCAGAGAAATTCAGCTAATTAATAATGTAGCCTGTATCAAGCATTGCATTAAAGCGATCGCCCACTTCCGACATCGGGATATTGAGCGATCGCTATACCTGCGTTCAGTATATTGTCTTGTAGGTATTGTGTTTTTGCGGAATAATTCAGCAACGCCAAAAATCTTTCTTCCTGTTTTCCTACTTTTCCCAGCGTTGAGAGGTTGTTTGAAAAGTGGTTAGCTGTGATTTTAGGCACTTGTCGATCCCCCCTAACCCCCCTTGAAAAGGGGGGAAAATTCTTCAAGTCCCCCTTTTTAAGGGGGATTTAGGGGGATCTAAAACATTTTGCTACCAACAAAAGGACTTTTCAAACATCCTCTGAGACTCTCTATCATTGAAACTAAAGTCTTAGAGAATGCGATCGCCTGTAGTCATTCACAATGCGATGCCAAAAACTTTACGAACATACTATGGTAGTTGTGAAAATATAAAAAGTATCTAGTCGTTATCTTCAACTTGATATGAATGCAGCAGATTTATTCCCAACTTTGCAAAAGCTATCTCGTGCAGATAAACTCAAGGTCATGGAGTTTTTAGTTCAAGAACTAGCGACTGAGGAAGAAGCATTATCGCTAAAGCCAGAAGTCACTAATCATATCTGGTCTCACTATAATTCTTATGAAGCTGTTCATAAATTAGCTGCACTGTTAGAAGAAGACAGACAAGGAAACGATGCTTAATTCACAAAGATTCCCCTTCATTGAAAGTCGTGATGTGTTCGGGGATATCGATGCAGTACTAAGTAATCGGACAGAATTAATTACACAATGTCATTGCGAGTGCAACGAAGTGAAACGAAGCAATCGCAAGGGTTTGGGATTGCTTCACTTTGTTCGCAATGACAGTAAATATTTTTGTCCAGCTACTTACCTCTTAATTC